>CAKORH010000022.1 GCA_934101235.1 uncultured Bacilli bacterium
GTAGTATTTCATTCATTATATAAAGTTTATCAGGATTTATATATACATATCCATCTTTATATATCAAATCTTTATTTTTTATTAATGGCTTTATAGGAAAAACATCTTGCATATTTACTTCATATTTATTGAAAAACTCTGTAAGATTTATACCATTAATTTTTCTGAAACCTAACATAAGTTCATTTTCCATTTTTTCTTTTATACCTACTATTTCTTCTTTTGCAACAAAGTTTTCTTCAATATATTTATTGAAATTTTTTGTATTTTCATAACGAATACCGTCTATGTAACCGTGTGCTCCTAAACCAAAACCATAATATTCGTCATTATTCCAATAATTTAAATTATGTAATGATTCATAACTATCTAGTGCAAAGTTTGATATTTCGTAATGATTATATTTCTTTTTTGATAGTTTTTTTCTTATATAATTATACATTTCTAATTCTAATTCTTCATCTATTGGAATCACATTCATTAAACTTAATTTAGTATAATCTTCATATATTAATGAATATGTGCTTATGTGAGTAGGTTTTAATTTTAATATTAAATTTAGATCATTTTTTAATATTTTTAATGTTTCATTAGGTATAGCATACATTAAATCTAAATTAATATTATTTATTCCTTTATTACGAATCATTTCTATTTTTTTAGATACATCATCAAAGTCCGAATATCTTTCCATAAATTTTAATTTATCTTCATTAAATGATTCAATGCCAATACTTAGTCTATTAACTTTATTTTTAACGAGTATATCTATTAATTCTTCAGTTATATCATTTACATTACATTCAAAAGTAAATTCTTTTATTTTAGTTAAGTTAAGTAGTTTTACTATTTTAAATAATCTATTTAATTCACTAATGTTTAGAGAACTTGGTGTTCCTCCTCCAATATATAACGTATCTAAAATTTCATCGTTGTATCTATCTTTTATTTCGTTTTCTAATGCAGATAAATATTTATCTACATTTATTTTATTATATAATTGTTTACAAAAATCACAATAAGTACAAATGTTACTACAAAATGGAATATGTATATATACTGAGTTCATAATATCACCTATATAATTATATATTAAATCACACTAAAAGTACAGTTATTAGCTGTACTTTAATGTTATAAATTATCCTCTCCAACGGTTTATAATGTCACAGTTTGATGAATATGGAGTTGGATCTGGCATATCCATTTTTATAAGTAATGGAATTTTAAATGCATTACCAAATGCTACTAATGTTCCTGCTTGTAATGAATTAAGTTTATCAATTACATCACCACTAATATTTGGTAACATTTTTTCAATATACTCTAAATCTTTTGGATGTGTCATTTTTAAAATTAAGAAGTTAGACATTTGTGAAACTACAGTATCACTTATTTCTACTGGTCTTTGGCTGACTAAATCTAATATTACACCATATTTTCTTCCTTCTTTAGCAATACGTTCAAATATATTGTAACCTAATAAGAAGACATCATTATCTTTAACTACATATCTATGAGCTTCTTCTATGAATAAATGGAATGGTATACTTGCCCTATCAGTTCTAGATTTTGCAAAATCAAATAACATTTTAGATAAGATTTTAACAATTACTTTAGCTAAATTATCATCAATACCTTCTAAATTAATATTTATTATTTGACTACGTTTATTATTATTCATAATTAAATTTGAAATATATGTTTCTAAGTTTGCATATTCGGTTACATTAAAGAATTCTTTATTGCTACTATTTATAATTGAATTTAACCTAACTTTTAATATTATCGCAGCGTCTTGAATAAGTTTATTTTCTTGGAATCCTTCACCAATAAGTGTAAAATTTAAGGCATTTGCTAAATCTAATAAAGTATAAAATGATTGATTAGGTATTTGTATACTTCTTTCAAAATCATCATCTATAAATTTATTAAGGTATTCGTTTAATAAAACGGATTCTCCGAATTCTCCATTTCTATCGATACCAAAACATTCACTAAATACTCTTGTATATCCTATACCTTGTAATTCTGCTTTTAAATTGAATTCGTCAGTACTACAAGCATTAACTATTGCAAATATATCGCTCTTTTTTGCTGTAGAGCTTTGATTTGAAAATAATATATTCATAATTGCTTTTGCAATAAGATGATTTTTTAATTTTTTAGTAGTATCATCATTTCTTGAAAATATTCTAACAAGTTTATACATTCTTTCGATAATAGTTATTTGTTGATGATCTGTAGCTTCAAGTAAAAGTGCTATATCATCTATAGATAAAAGGTAAATTGGTATCGTTAATTTAGCATCAGTTGGATCTTGTGGACTTGTTGTTAAAAATTTATATTGATAATTTGGGTTTATATTTGATAAACTTTTGAATGCGTTTTTATATTCTCCGTATGCATCAAAGAAAAATAAATTTGCATTGTAAGTTAAAAAATTTTTATTCAAGAAAACATTTTGTATTATTCTTGATACACTACAACTTTTACCACTTCCAGAGTTACCAAATATAGCTAAATGATTTGAAAATAAATCATTTATGTTTGAATATATATTTTTGCCTGGGTATATCGGACTTTTTCCGATATAAATGTTTTCTTCTTTGTTTGTACCTAAAATAATATTAAGTTCTTCTTCGTTGATAACTCTTATTTTACTAGATAATGTTGGTTTTTTTATAGTTCCTGCAATAAATTTTTCTCCTATAAATTCTCCTTTTAAGTCTATACATATTGAGTTATCTTTAATTGAATGAACCTCACCTAGTAATTTTGAATTATCATCAAAAAAAATTACATGTAAATTCATTAGATTTGGTATAATTTCACCAGTTTTAACTAATTCAACTTCTACTGTACTATCAGTAATATTTAAAATTCTTCCAAACATATTATTCTCCTTTTAATCTATAACAAAACAATTAATATCATCGCTAGTAATTTCTATATTTTTATTTGTGTAAAGTGTTGCTAAAATGTCTCCTTTTTTTACTTTGTCTCCAACATTTTTAAATAATTTAATTCCAGCAGAATAATCAATATATTCATGATCATTTATTTTTCCTGCACCTAATTTTAATGATAAATTTCCTATTTTATCTGCTTTTATTTTTTTTAAGGTACCATTAGATTCGCTTCTAATAACTTTTATTTTTGCTGAAATTTTTAATTTATTCAAATCACCATTTTGATTTTTTACAAATTCTTTAAATTTTTTATATGCAAGTTTGTTTTTTATAGAATTTTCAACTTCTTCTCGAGCTTCTTCCATAGTTATTTCTTTTGCTAATGAAACTAATATAGTTGCTATTTCTTTAGATGTATCTGCTAATCTACATTCTTCTCCTTTTAATACTTTAATTACTTCTTCGATTTCTAGTCTATTACCAATACTATTTGATAATGGAGTATTCATATCAGTTATTAAAGTAACAACTTTTTTATTATATTTTTTTCCGATTGCTTTCATCCATGTACTTGCTAATGTAGCATCTTTTTTTGTCTTTATTAATGCACCACTTCCAACTTTGATATCTATTAATATTATGTCAGCACCACTTGCTATTTTTTTACTCATAATACTTGAAATAATAAGTGGAAGCGATTCAGTTGTTCCTGAATTATTTCTTAAATTATAGACTACCTTATCTAATGGAACTAACTCTTTAGTTTGGGATGAGTCTACAAAACCTACTTTTTTTAATGCTTCTATAAATTGTTTTTTACTAAGATTTACATTAAATTTTGGAATACTTTCTAATTTATCTATTGTTCCTCCTGTAATTCCTAAACCACGTCCACTTATTTTAGCCATCTTTACACCACATGAAGCAACGATTGGACCTACAACTAGTGTAGTAGAATCTCCTATTCCACCAGTAGAGTGTTTATCTACTATTTTTTCGTTTAAACTACTTAAGTCATATACTTCTCCACTTTTTATAAAAATATCTGTTAGGTTTATAGTTTCTTCTAAACTCATTCCATTAATTACAATAGCCATTAATAAACTACTCATTTGATAGTCTTCTATTTTTTTATTTAAAAAACCTGTAAATGCATAATCTAATTCTTTATAATTTAATTCTTTTTTTAACCTTTTTTTATCAATGATATTTATTATATTCATATATAGCCCTCTATTCTTTTATAATTATATCAAAAATTAAAAAAAATTAAAGTATTTTCTATTTTATTTAGTTTATACTTTAATTTTTTTTAAAAATATAATTATGATTCATTGGATATTAACAATTTAATTTTATTAAAAAAGGCTAGTAATATCTCATAATCCATATATCTCATATTATATTTGAAAACTGTAAAATATTTATCATCTGAAATTAAAAAATTATTTATATATATATTTCCATCTATTTCATTTAAATCATTCAATTTTATGTATTTTCTTTTTGTTACAGTGTTTGGTAAATTTTCAGTTAATATATCATTATTTAAATTTTTATATTTATCTGTAGTATATATAATTTTACTATTTTTTATTACTAAACAATGAGACTTAAAATTATTTTCAAGCATACTAAATAAATCTTTAATATTAGATTTATTATTTATTAAATTAATTTTTTGCAATTTTTTTTCTTCGTATTTCATAATATTCCTCTTTTATTTCTTAATTATATCATATTTATTGGTATTGTGGGGCAAAATATAATGAAAATTGTTTTATTTGAGAAAATTAATCATAGGTGAAGTAGTATATGTTCGAAAGAATGCCTGAAATAAGAGAAAAATTAGATTTGTCACAAAGAAATATTTCAAAATTATTAAGTGTCTCAAAATCTACCTATGCTAGATGGGAAACTGGAGAAAAAATTATTCCATTAAATCATCTTATTGGTTTTGCTAATATTACTAAATATAATTTAGATTATATTACTGGACTAAGTGATGATTTGAAAATTTTAAATTATGAAATTGAAATAGACAAAAATAAGTTAAGTAATAGATTAAGAAATATAAGATTGAGTGTTAATTTAACACAATATGAATTTGCAATAATATTAAATACTGTTCAATCAGTTGTATCTGATTTTGAAAATGGAAAAACATTAATTCAAACTTCTTTTATATTTCAAATATGCAAAATGTATAATATTTCTTTGGATAAGTTATTAAATTAAAAATAGTCTTTGTTTAAGACTATTTTATTTGGCTCATTACTTCTTCTGCAAAGTTTTCTTCTCTTTTTTGCATTCCTTCGCCTACTTCGAAACGAATCATATTAAGTACTTTTCCACCATTATTTTTAACATAAGTTTGAACATCTAAACTACTATCTTTAATGAATGCTTGGTTAAGTAAACAAACTTCTTTATAATATTTTTTTAATCCTCCAGTAACCATTTTTTCTGCTATTTCTGCTGGTTTTCCTTGTTCAATTGCATTAGTTTTTAATACTTCACTTTCATGAGCAATTATATCACTTGGAACATCAGTTTCACTTAAATATTGAGGTTTCATTGCAGCTGCTTGCATAGCAACATCTCTAGCAACATCACTATTTGCTCCTTCAAGAACAGTTAGTACTGCAATTTTTCCTCCCATGTGTAAGTATGATCCAAATACTTCATCATCAGTTTTTTCTACTAATTCAAATCTTCTTAATGATAATTTTTCACCAATCTTAGCAGTTTTTGCTACTATTAAATCATTTAATGTACCTTCATCGCAAGGTAATTCTAATGCTTCTTCAACTGTTTTTGCATTACTATTTAAAATAGTTTTTCCTATAGTATCAATCATAGTAGTAAATTCTTCATTTTTACTAACAAAATCAGTTTCACTATTAACTTCAACTATAACAGCTTTATTTCCTTCTTCATATATGTTTGCTAATCCTTCTGCTGCTATGCGGCTTGCTTTTTTAGCACTTTTTGATATTCCTTTTTCTCTTAACCAATCAACTGCTGCTTCAACATTTCCGTTAGTTTCTGATAGTGCTTTTTTGCAATCCATCATACCAGCACCAGTTATATTTCTCAATTCACTTACTTGTTTTGCTGTAATCATAAATATTCTCCTTCAATTATTTTAATTTTTCTATTAATTCATCTTTTTTCATTGTAGTATATCCAGTTAAACCTTTTTCTTTAGCTAATGCTTTTAATTCAGCAACAGTTAATTTAGATAAGTCAGTTTTAATTTCTTCAACTTTTTCTACTACAGCTTCTTTTACTTCTTCAACTTTTTTTTGAACCTTTTTAACTTCTTTTTTTACTTCTTCTTTGATTTCTTCTTTTTTTGAAGATTTTTTAGGTTCTTCTTCAGTTATATAATCAACGATTTCTAAACCTTTTGATTCACAAATAGCATTATTTAATACACCTAAAACAACTTTAACAGCTCTAACTGCATCATCATTTCCTGGAATAACAAAATCTACATCATCTGGATCACAGTTAGTATCAACAATACCAAATACTGGAATATTTAATTTTCTAGCTTCTCTTATTGCATTAATTTCTTTTTTAGGATCAACTATAATTAAAGCATTTGGTAATCTATCCATATCTCTAATACCAGCTAAAACTTTATTTAATTTATCATATTCTTTCTTTAATCCAATTACTTCTTTTTTAGGTAATAATTCGAAAGAACCATTTTTTTCCATATTTTCTATTTCTTCTAAACGTTTAACACGTCTTCTAATAGTACGGAAATTTGTTAAAGTTCCACCTAACCATCTTTCAGTTACATAGAAACTTTCACTACGTAAAGCTTCTTCTTGACTAGCTTCACTAGCTTGTTTTTTAGTACCAACAAATAAGAATTTACCTCCATTGTCAGCAATTTTTTTAATTTCTGCATATGCTTTTTCAATACATTCTACAGTTTTTTCAAGATCGATTATATATATATCATCTCTTGAAGTAAAGATGTATTCCTTCATTTTAGGATTCCATCTTTTTGTTTGATGTCCAAAATGAACACCTGCTTCTAATAAATAATTCATAGAAACAACAGCCATAATTTCACTTTCCTTTCGTTTTTCATCCGCTTACCTCTTTTTGCCTCTCCAACAATAGCCACTAGGTTTAGCAATCAGCAAACGTGTGTATTTGGTTTTTATAAAACCATTAGTATTTTATCAAATATTTATATATAATTCAAGAAAAAAAGTATCAAAAATGATACTTATAGTTTATTAATTTTTACTACAATATTTTCTTCTTCCAAATTTAATACAATTATTATTTTTATCTATTTCCTTTACATCAATTACTAAGTCATTATCATATTTATGCGTAACTAAATTAATTATATCTTTAATTACTATACTACCATTAATTTTTGATGTTAATTTACATTCAGTATTAACTATTTCATTATTATCCTCTAATATATTTAATTTTAATAAATAACCATTTTCTTTTTTAAAATAATCTACTACCATATTATATACTTTTTTACTTTCTGTAAAAGATTCTATAAATAGTATACTATCAAAAAAATTTATTGATGATAAAAAACTATTATCTAAAATTAACTTATCCATTTTAAACACTTCCTTGGTTATTTATTATAAGTAATTATTAAAAAAAATACAATAATTAATTGTATTCTTTCTTTAAAGTCTTATTATTAGTATTTTTTATATTCTCTGTTTTAAAATTAGTATAGAATTTTTTATCTTTTTCATTATTATAAATAAATGATAATTCAATATTATTATCTAAATGGATACCAAATGTTTCTACACTATAATCTTTACTAAAATAATTATATTGCATTTCATTTTTCATTAAATAATTCATTATTAGATTGTATAATTTATTATATATTTTATTATTATTTTTAATACTAAATCTTAATTTCAAAATAGGTTTTGGATTATTTGAACCTCTAATAATACTTAATTTATATTTATAACATTTATCAAAGGAATCATAATTATTTTCCATTTTAAAATTAAAATGTTTTGTATTTTCATAATCTTCTAAATTATTATAATTATAAATATTTTTAAACATTTTTCTAAAAATATTTATAATTTTTAATGCTTTTTCTTCTTGTATTTCATCCGTAGTCTTTAATGTACTATTATAGTTATCTTCATTTAATTGTTTACTATTATTTTTTGAACTATTAATTTTATCATTTATTTCATTAAATAATGTATCATCTAATTCATTATTTATATTAAATTTTACTGTTATATTATTTTTAAAATTAAGATTAAATGTTTTATGATTTATATTGTTAAATGAAGTATATAATAACTCATTTTTTTTAGATAAAGCATCTATAAATTTGATTAAAGATTTATTTATTTGATTTCTATATGATAAATTAAATTCACATACTTTTTCATTTATACCTCTTAATATAGTAAATGTATATTTATAACATTTTTTATCATTATCATAATAATAATTAATATCAATATTATACGGTTTTATATTGTCATAATTTACAATATTATTATAGTTTATTAACCCTTCTATAATTTCATAAATTGCTTTTAATTTTAAATCAGCTTTTTCTCTTTGTACTTTATCTTTCATAGTTATCCCCTCTCTTTAGGACATTGTATAATACTACTAATGTTATAATTTGTCAAATTTTGTTCTTTAAGTTAAAAAAATTTATATAATTTAGTGGAGGATATATGTTTTTAGGATTAATTAATATATTTAAAAGTTTATATTTTTTTACTGGTTCTTATTCAATTAATGTTTTTCCAGAACCTTTAAGTAATGATGAAGAAATTAAATATATAAATGATATGAGAAATGGTGATGAATCTGCTAGAGCAAAACTTATTGAACATAATTTAAGATTGGTTGCACATATAGTTAAAAAGTATGATACTAAAGAAAATAATGATGATTTGATAAGTATAGGAACAATTGGTCTTATAAAGGGTGTAGATTCATTTAAAAATGATAAGAATACTAGGCTAACCACTTATTGTGCTAAATGTATTCAAAATGAAATATTGATGTATTTTAGAAATAATAAAAAACATGTTAATGATGTTAGTTTAAATGATTCAATTGGATATGATAAAGATGGAAATGAAATTAATTTAATAGATGTTATTAAAAGTAATGATGAGGATATTTTGGTACAATTACATAATAAAGATTCAGTTAATACTTTATTAAAATATTTAAACATTTTAAATGATAGAGAAAAAGAAATTATTATAAAACGATATGGTCTTTTTGGAAATGATGAGTTAACACAAAAAGAAATAAGTGAAAAAATGAATATTTCTAGGAGTTATGTTTCAAGAATTGAAAAAAGAGCTTTACTTAAAATTTATAAAAAATTTTTAAAAGAAAAGAAAGAATATTAAAAAATGTACTGTGTGTACATTTTGTTTGTTTATATAATCAAATTCTATTACCTTTCTCTAATTATATTAATATTTATTTTATATAATTCTTTTACACAATCTTTTAATTTATTAAAATCCATACAATTTATTCTAGAATTAATTGTATAACACTAATTACATTTATTGTTGCAATTTCTGTTTGTAGTAAGCCATACAACTTTGGGAATTACTATTGAATCATTTCCTAAAGTAATAATATATCTACAAATTGTTTTATTTGTATCATTATCAATTACTTTATCATTTAATATTCCACCATTTTTTATAATAACTTTTTTTGAAAAAATATTGTCATCATAACAAGTTATTAAAATTTTTTTTGCATACATTTTTTTATATTTATTTAAAGCTATTTTTAATGCATTTGTTGCAATTTTATTATTTCTTTTAGATGGTTTAATGTAGTAAGCAACGTGTCCATATTTTTCTAAATAACTTTTATTTAATTTATGACGCAAATCTATAGTTCCGACAATTTCATTTTTGTGAATTATCCAGTAAATAGTTGAGGGAACATCACATTTTACAATATTTTTTCCAAATCTTCTGTTATTGACTCTTTTTAACATTGAATTAAATGTTTCGTTATCTCTTATTAAAGAATTACCCATTTCTTTATAATCGCCATAATTATATGCTTCTTTAATTAGTGAATTATAACTTTTTTCATATTTTTTTGTAGGAAGTATAAGTTTGAGTTGCATGTAAAACATCTCCTTTAATA
>CAKORH010000023.1 GCA_934101235.1 uncultured Bacilli bacterium
CGTATTCTTGCGTTAAAAGATAGAGTGTGTAGAACTTTCTACAAATTAAGGTGGTACCGCGAAATATTCGTCCTTAAGTTATGAATGTTTTTTTATTAGGAGATGTTTATAGTGATAAAAAGAATAATATTTGATATAGATAATACTTTACTTGATACAAAAGTTGATTCTATAAATTGTTATAATGAATATTTGAAAGATAAAAAATATAAATTAAATTCTAATGAATTATTTAAAATTTTGTATGATTATGAAAGTATAGGTAATTATGAATTGAATGATTTAATAAAATATTTAAATAAATACTTAGATAATAAGTATAATCAAGAAGATTTTTTAGAACTACTAGATATGTATTCTTGTTATTCAACGTTGATTAATGAAAATATATCTAATATTTTAGAATATTTATCTAAAAAATATGAAGTTGTTGCCTTAACAAATTGGTTTAGTGATTGTCAATCAAAAAGATTAGCTAAAGTTGGTATTTTAAAATATTTTAATAAAATATATGGAGTAAGTGATGGTATTAAACCTAATGTTGATGCGTATAAAAATGCTTGCGGAAATTATGAATACTCTCAATGTTTAATTGTAGGGGATAGTTATGAAAATGATATATCTATTCCTATGAAGTTGGGAATGAATACTTTGTATTTTAATAGATTATCTGATAATAAAGATAATGAAATAAATAATTTGAATGAATTAGTTAATAGATTATAGAAAGAAGGAATTAAGATGAAATTATATGATGAATTAAAATGGAGAGGTTTAATAAAGGATATTAGTAGTCCAGATTTAGAAGATAAATTAAATAATGAGAGTATTACATTTTATTGGGGGACAGATCCTACTGCTGATAGTTTACATATTGGACATTATTCTTCGTTAATTACGGCTAAACGATTAATGAAAGCAGGACATCATCCTATACTATTGGTAGGTGGTGCAACTGGATTAATAGGTGATCCTAGACCTACTAGTGAAAGAGAAATAATATCTAAGGAAACTGTAGATAAAAACTTTGTTGGTATTAAAAATCAAGTATCTAGAATTTTAGAAGGAAAGGCAGAAATAGTTAATAATTATGATTGGATGAAAAATTATAATTATTTAGAATTTTTAAGAGATATTGGTAAATATATTAATGTTAATTATATGTTAGCTAAAGATATAATTAATAGAAGATTGGAAACTGGTATTACTTATGCAGAGTTTTCTTATACACTTATACAAGGTTATGATTTTTTACATTTATTTAGGGATAAAGGATGTTTATTACAAGCTGCTGGAAGTGATCAATGGGGTAATATTACTACTGGTATAGAATTAATAAAAAAGATAGAAAATAAAGAAGCATATGGATTTACAATGCCTTTAATATTAGATGCTGCTGGTAATAAATTTGGAAAAAGTGAGGGTAATGCTTTATGGTTAGATATAAATAAAACTTCTAGTTATGAGTTATATCAATATTTAATAAATACTGATGATGTTAAAGTAGAAGAATATTTAAAAGTATTTACTTTCTTAACAAAAGAAGAAATAGATTGTATTATGAAAGAACATAATGAAGCACCACATTTAAGAATTGGTCAAAAAAGATTAGCTCAAGAATTTATTACGGATTTACATGGAGTAGAAGAATATAATAAGGCTTTAAAAATAAGTGAATGTTTATTTAGTGGAAAAATAAATGAATTATCTTGTGAAGAGATTGAAAATGCATTTAAGGGAGTTAAATCTTTTGATGTTAAATTAGATGATACATTATTAAATACATTAGTTGATAATAAAATAGCATCTTCTAGAAGAGAAGCAAGAGAATTTTTAAATAGTAATAGTATTGTTGTTAATGGAGAGAAAATAAGTGATGAAAATACTTTAATTAGTAAAAATATGTTATTACATGGTAAATATTTAGTTATTAGAAAAGGCAAAAAGAAATACTTTATTGGAAAATAATACATTTTATAATAAATAGGACTATTAATTTGGTCTTATTTTTTCTATAATATTATTATAGAGGTAGTAGTATGTTAGATAAGTTAAAAGAATATAAAGTATATTTAGAAGCAATAAGAATGGCTGAGGCAAATATGGATTTAGAAGAAGATATGAAAGAATTAGATATTGATAAAAAGAAATTAGAAAAGAAGTTAGTTAATGATATAGATATAATAAATAAAGTGAAAGAAAGTGTTAATTATTATGACAGAGGATGAAAAATGGGATTCTTATTTTTATGATGGAGAAAATGTATTAAAGAATAAATTAGATATACATGATAATAATAAACTTAAGAAGAAAGAATATGAAATTGTAGCTAAGAAAAATGTATTATTATATTTAAGTCAATATAATGGTGAATTTGATATTGATTATTTAAAATATATTCATAGGTTTTTATTTGAAGATATATATTATTTTGCTGGAAATTTTAGAGATGTTAATATTGGTAAAGATGATAGGGCATCTTTTACAGATTATAATAAGATTGAAATAAATTTAAAAGACATAATTAATGATTTAGATAGTAAATTAATTAATTGTTCTTATTCAAAATTTCTTTATGCAGAGGCTTTAGCTAATATGTATTATTTATTACTTGAAATTCATCCTTTTAGAGAGGGTAATGGTAGAACAATAAGAGAATTTTTAAGAGAGTATGTTAAAGAAAAAAATATATTGAATGAATATTATAATTATGAATTAGATTTTAAACTTAGTAAAGAAGAAAAAGAATTGTTAGATAAAGCTACAAAAAGTGTTACTAGAGGAGAGTTAGTTTTATTTTTTAATAAGATGTTAAAGTGTAGAGTTAAAGATAATAAAAGAATATTAATTAAAAAAAGTGATGAATAAAAATTAGTCCTTTTAACCATTATAGGTTTGAAAGGATATTTTTTATGAGTAAATATAAGGTAGATATAACTGGTATTAATACTAATAATCTTGAAGTTTTAAAAAATACTGAAATGTTAGATTTATTTTTAAAATATCAGGGTGGTGATTTATTAGCAAAAGAAAAGTTAGTAAATGGTAATTTAAAATTAGTTTTAAGTATTATAAAAAAGTATAATAATGGTAAGTATGATATGAATGATTTGTTTCAAATAGGGTGTGTTGGATTAATTAAAGCTGTAGATAATTTTGATACTTCTTTTGGAGTACAATTTTCTACATATGCTGTACCTTTAATTTTAGGTGAAGTAAAAAGATTTATAAGGGATTCTAAAGAGGTACGTGTTGCACGTAGTATTAGAGATAATGCATATAAAATATTACAATTTAAAGATGATTATTTATTAAAAAATGGTATTGAACCAACTAATGAAATTATTTGTAAGAGTTTAGATATAAGTGATTATGAATTACAACTTTCTTTAGATAGTTTAAAGGAACCTATGTCAATATTTGAACCTATTTATAATGATGGTGGTGATACTATATATTTAGCAGATCAGATTGCAGATGTTAAAAATAATAATGAGGATAGAGATTCTTTGATTGGTCTTAGAAGAGCATTATTAAAAATAAAGGCAAGGGAAAGAAATATATTAACAGATAGATATATAGTTGGAAAAACACAAAGTGAGATTGCTAATGAAATGGGTGTAAGTCAAGCACAAGTATCTCGTATTGAGAAGAGTGCTATAAATAATGTTAAAAGATTAATGAAATAGCATATAATTTATTGGTGATGTAATTTTGAAAATTAGTGATTTACAAGATAAATCTATAATAAATGTTAGTGATGGGAAAAATCTAGGAAGAATAACTGATTTAGAAATAGATAAAGATGGAAAAATAATTAATTTTTATGCTATGCCTAGAAGATTTATTTTTAAAATATTTTTAGGAAATAAGGAAACGATATTTACTATTAATGATATAAAAAAAATAGGTGAGGATGTTATACTTGTGGACTTAAGTTAAATAGTTTATAATTATTGTGGGTGAAATTATGTCTAAAAAAGTTTATATCATAACTCTTTTGTCTTTTATTATTGATCAAGTAAGTAAAGCATTAGTTAGTACTTATTTTAGTTTAAATGAAAGTGTAAAGTTAATAAATAATTTTTTATATTTAAATTATATTAATAATACTGGAGCATCTTTTAGTATATTAACTAATAAGAAATATTTACTTATTATACTAAGTTTAGTTGCTATAGTAATTATAATTAGGTATATAAATACTTTTAAGAATACTATATTCAATAGAATTGGGTTGGGATTGTTATTAGGTGGTATTTTAGGTAATTTAAGTGATAGAATATTATTTGGTTATGTAAAAGATTTTATTAGTTTATATATTTTTGGATATAGTTTTCCGGTATTTAATATAGCAGATATATGTATTGTTGTTGGAGTAATTATTTTAATTATTTCTATATTAAGAGGTGAAGATAAAAATGGAAGTAGTAGTAAGTGATAGTAGTAATGAAAGAATAGATAAGTATTTAAGTAATAATACTTCATTGTCTAGAACTTTAATATCTAAGATGATTGATAGTGAGTTTATTAAAGTTAATGATAAAAAAACTAAGAATAATTATAAAGTTAAAGATGGAGATAAAATAAGTATTGATGAAACTTATCAAGTTGAACAAGATATATTACCTGAAAAGATGGATTTAGATATAGTATATGAAGATGATGATATAATGGTTATTAATAAACCTAGTGGTATGGTAGTTCATCCTGGTAATGGTAATTATAGTCATACTTTAGTTAATGGGTTAATGTATTATACTAATAATTTAAGTGATGTTAATGGTGAAGTTAGACCTGGTATAGTACATAGAATAGATAAAGATACTAGTGGTTTAATTATAGTTGCAAAAAATAATAAAGCTCATGAAATATTAAGTAAGTATTTTCAAGATAAGAGTATTACTAGAAAATATATTGCATTATTAAAGGGTGAATTAAATACAGATAGTGCTACAATAGATGCTCCTATAGGTAGAAGTGATGTTGATAGAAAGAAAATGGCAGTTACTAGTAAGAATTCAAAAAATGCTGTAAGTCATTTAAAGGTATTAAAAAGATATAAGGGTTATACTTTAGTAGAATTTAAACTTGATACTGGAAGAACTCATCAAATTAGAGTACATGCTAATTATATTGGACATCCTTTATATAATGATCCTGTTTATACAAATGATAAATGTAGTGAATTTGGACAATTTTTACATTCGTATTCTATGGATTTTAAACATCCTATTACTGGAGAAGATATGCATTTTGAATGTGAGTTACCAGAATATTTTAAGAAACATTTAGAAGTTTTAGAAGAAAAATAGTTATTCATCATAACTATTTTTTAATAGACAAATACTTAGTAAAGATAAAGATGCAAGTATTGTTGATAATATTACATTATTTTTGTATAAAACAAATATGTTGAAAGTTTGATTAAAGAAGTATAATAAAACTATATTGAGTAGAAAATTATTAGATATGTTAGATGTTTTTAGTTTATTATATATAAATAGTGTTATATATGTATAGAATAAAAGTGAAATAAGAATGAAATATATTATTCCACCAGTAAATATAAATTTTTTAAATGGTAATAAAATAAATGTTAGTAACCATGGAATGTATAAAATTATGTAAGATATAGTTTTTTTCATAATATCGTTCCTTTACTAAAATGATAGTTTGTTATACAATAATATATATGTAGGAAGGAATATTTTATGAATAATGGAATTACTGTAAGTGAAAAAGATGAATTAATTATGAGATTAGTACATTATTTCGTAACTAAAGAAAATTATGTACCTATTATGGTTAATGGGGTAAAAAATGAAATATGGTTAGAAAATTTAGATGCTACATATAAAGTAGTTAGAATTAATTCTAATTATATACATAATAATGAACAATTTGATTTTGATATGTATAAAATATTAAATGTTAATAAACAAATATGTAAGAAAACTTTAACTAGAAAGTTAAAGACATTAAATATATTTACTGATATAAATGAGGATGTTTTAGTAAAAGATAGTAAAAATATTACTAATTTTATTATTATGAGTGATGATGATTTAAAAAATAAGGATGGTATTATTTCTTTATATCCTCAAATATATGAAGAAGATATTAAAGATTTACATGGATTAGATTTTTTACTTAATGTTTCTACTGATATTAATAAGAAGACTGAAGATGATAATAAATTTTATGAAAGTGTATTTAGTGAAAAGAAAATAGTATTTACAAATTTATTAATTATATTAAATGTTATTATAAGTTTAGTAGTATTATTTTTGTATTATAGTGATACATATGATTTATTTAGTATATTAGCAGTTAATTCTAATGCAATTAAGAATGGTGAAGTATGGAGGCTTGTTACTGGAGGATTTTTACATGTTGATGTTATTCATTTGATATGTAATATGTATTCTTTATATGTAATAGGTACTCAAATAGAATCTTTTATTGGTAAAAAGAAATTTATTTTGATATATTTTGTTAGTATGATTGTTGGTAATATGTTATCTGTAGTTTTAAGTAATGGCTTAAGTGTTGGTGCTAGTGGTGCAATATTTGGATTACTAGGTAGTTTAATATATTTCGGTTATCATTATAGATTATATTTAGGTAGTGTTATGAGAAGTCAAATTATACCTTTATTAATTTTGAATTTAGGTATTGGTTTTATAGTTCCTAATATAAATGTTGTGGCACATATTGGTGGTTTAGTAGGTGGAATACTTGCTACAATGGCTTTAGGTATAGAAAAGAAAACTAATAAAAGTGAAAGAATAAATGGTTCTATATCATTAGCTATATTAGTTATATTCTTATGTATTATGATTTTTAAATGATAATATTAAAAAAAGTTGACAAATGTTCGCTTATATGGTATTATGTAAATACCAATGGGGGTTGGACATTTAAAAATAGACAGAATAAAACTCCATTGTAGGAGTTTTTTAACATTGACAATTGTTTATATTGGTGTTAAAATACTTACAAACTTTTGATTAAGTGCAAAAAAATTAATTCTAGAAGGGGGATATTATTATGTACGAAGAAAAAAGTTCAATTGATTGGAAAGGTTTGTTTTTAAAAGTTTTAATTGTATTTTTAATAGTTGTAATAGGAATTAAAGGTTATACTACTTTTAAAGGAAAAGACACTAAGAAAAATACTACAACAACTGAAACTGTAAGTGAAGCTAAAACTTCATCAACATTTACTGCTAATATGGAAAAATTAAAAGCTGCTGGTGCTAAATATTTTGAAGATAATAAAGATAAGTTACCTAAAACTGATGGAACTACTGTTATGGTATCTTTAAATGATTTAGTTAATGGTGGTTATTTAGAAAATTTAAATGATGAAGATGGGAAAGTTTGTAGTGGTGATAGTAGTTATGTGACTGCTACATTAGAAGATAAACAAATTAAACAAAAGAGTAATTTAGTATGTGGTGATGCATCTAGTTATTCAATGGCTTATATGGATAGTTATGCTGGTGATAATAGTAATTATAGTTATACAACAACTACTAATAATGGAACTTCAAGTAATACAACTAGTAATACTTCATCAAATGGAACTTCAAGTTGTACATCAGGTACTTGTAATCCAAATGTTAGTGTAAATACTAATGTATCTCAAAAAGTTTCTTTAGGTACAAATAAGAGTAATACTACAAAATCAAATACTAGTTCAAGTACTAAATCAAATACTTCAGGAAATAAATCTAATAGTAATAGTACTAAATATTATTCAGTAAGATTTGAAAAAAATGGAGGAAGAAAATTATATTCTACTCAAGTAATACCAGAATATGGTACTGTAAGAAATCCAGGTAATAATAGTAAGGCAAATTGTAAATTTGTAGCTTGGTATTATAATGGTTATCCATATGATTTTGATACTCCTGTTACATCAGATATGACATTAATAGCAAAATATAATTGTAGAAATCTTGATGGTACTTATGAAGATGATGATAATGATTATAATAATACAAGTATTGAAACTTATAAATCTACTGTTTATAGTATGAAATGGGCAACTTATGGAACTGATAGAATTAATACATCTCATACTTTAAGAATTCCTGAAAATTTAGATAAAAATAGTGTTAAAAGAGTTAGAATTAAGAGTATTTCATTTGGTGGTGCAATTGATTCTATGTCTAAAGTAAGATCTTATAATAGATATCATTCTACTACATTTATGTATCAACCAAATGGTTGGGAAGCTACTACATTTAATTCATCATATTTAGCTATTATAAATGAAAGTGCTGTTGACTTCTATTATAGTAGAGGATACAAAACTTTAGATGATGCTAGAAATAATGGATTTGATGTTACATGGACTGCTAATAGTGTTTATGATCAATGTTCAAGAACATTCTCAGTAAATGGCGTAAATAATTTATGTGATTATGGTATTTATTATAATGTTACTTGGGAATATGAATTATATAATTAAAACTTTAAATACTAATTTTACAAAGTTTAAAAAGAGTTTTATTTGAAGCTCTTTTTTCTTTTTTAAATTTATACTATACAAAAATAAATAAAAATGATATAGTTTATGTAGAGTAGAAAAAGTACTCAAGATAAGAATTATTTTGTACAAAGTAATTCGCAATTAAAAAAATATTTTATAAAAGCACAAAATTATATAACCTAATTCTCTCACGAATAAAAGTTCGTTCGAGGGGGGTTAATAATTATATAATTTTTTTGTATTTCATCTTCCTTCAATTTTATGCAAATAAATTATATGTGTAATATAAAATTAAGGAAAGAGGTAGTAAGTGTGAGAAAAAAAGGATTTACATTGGTAGAAATAATAATATGTATAAGTTTACTTGTGGTAATAGGTGTAGGAAGTTTTATGAGTATAAGAGTTATATCAAAAAAACAACTAATAGATAAATTAAATATGATAAGCGATAAAGCTAGTGAAGCGGCTCAAGTATATATAGAAACTAATAAAAGTGCATCAAATCAATTATATAATAATAAAAATGGAGTAAGCTTACCATTACAATTATTGGTGAATGAGGGATTACTTAGTTTAAAGGGAACAAAGTTAACAGAAAATGATATAAAAAATCAATATGTAGTAACATTTTTAGGAGGAACAGGATCAGCAGAAAATTGTGAACAAATAACGAGTGTAAATAGTTGGAGTAACAATCAACCAATATATTTATGTATGACTAGTGATGGAAGTGGAAGTAATTTAGCAATTATAGATCCTAGTACTTCTTCTAATATGATAAAAGCTAGTAAAGAGCCATTTTATTTTAAAGGGAGTGATCCTAATAATTATATTTATGTTAAAAAAAGTGATGAATCTGAAGTAAAAGCTAGAATACTTTTTGTTGATACTGATGATTCTATTGTCATATATTATAACGATTCGAGATCTTTTAGTTTTAAGAATGGAAAAGATTATAGAAGTGATGGTATTTCGACTGAGTGTGATAGAGTTAATGAAGATCCAGACGAAGCTTCTGTTACTGATAATTTTAGATGTAGACATAGTTGGCTATCTGGTTGTCATAACAATGATACTTTTAAATTTAGAAGATTAGAAAATGTTAAGATAAATGGTGGAACTGGGGCATATGATAAACCGTTTACTTTAGAGTATAAATAATATATTTAAATTTAAAAAATTAATTTGTAAATAAAAAACTTTCCATTTTTTAAATATGGGAAGTTTTTTATTGTTAGAATTTTTTAAAATCTTTTAGTTCTGTAGTGAATCCTACAACTAAATATGGGTCTTCTTTAGTACCTGTTCCAGTTACACTTGTATTTTCACTGATATTAATTACTATTTTTGCAGCACCTGAACTACTTGCGTTTGTACTATCTGGTGTAGTATTTATTTTAAATAC
>CAKORH010000024.1 GCA_934101235.1 uncultured Bacilli bacterium
AAGTATAGATATGAATAAAGAACTAAGTGCAAAAATACAAATATTTGGAGCAAATGGAAATAGTGAGTTTGTTCCATTTGAAACAGATACATTGGCATATAATATCGTAAATAATGCTAATACTCATTCAAATGGTACTTATTTTACTGCTACACCACCTACAGAACCAGGTGATCAAATTACTGGAAAATCAGGAACAGGAAAATATGAATATGAAACCATACAAACAAGTAGTTTGAGTGCCGGATATTATTCATGGATTGTAGGAGATAGTGAAGAAGAAGCCGCTAAAGGATATAATACTGTAAGTTCATATGAAGAAGCTGTTGGAAAATATGTGTGTGATCAAAGTGAAGGATGGACTAAATATTTAGAATCTTATGATTCAGAAGCTAAAACATTAAAATTTAGAAATGAAATATATAGTTATGAACAAGAATTAACATTAACAAAAGATGATTATGGGGACAGTTATTATTTTAGAGGAAATGTTACAGGAAATTATGTAGATTTTGCAGGAATGTGTTGGAGAATAGTTAGAATTGCAGGGGATGGAAGTGTAAAACTAATATTAGAAGATCAAGATAACACTTGTGCAACTAGCAATGGAAATTGGGATATACCAACCGAAACAGGTGGTTCTACAAAAAGTGGAAATTTTGGGTATACTGAGTATGCAGTAAATGCATTAACAGCTTCTGATGGTACAAAAAATTCAAGGAAAAGTATATTAATGAATTATATAAATGGTGGAACAAATAGTGATAAATCAATGGCTACAGCATTTAAAAATTTTCAAACTGAACTAAATACAAAAGTTGGAACTGGTAAAACATTAGTTAATTATTTAAAATCAGGAGATTGGTGTTTAAACGATAAAGCATATGCAAGTAGTAGTGATAATACAACTGCACTAACTAGTCAAGAAATAAAGGATAAACAAATTAAAGGTACTTCATTTTATTATGATTCATATGTTCGTTTAAAAGGCAAAACAAATAAAACTCCAACATTAAAATGTAATGGAACAAACATGAGTAAATTTGCAGATAATACAGATATGTATGTAGGAACAATAACAGCAGATGAAGTAGTTTATGCAGGTGGTAAAGTTGATGAATCTAATCAAAATTATTATTTAATAAATGATTATCAAAAATCAGATGCATCTAGTATATATTTTTGGGTTTTAGGACCTTATATATTTGGAAATAATAAAGATAAGGCATTATATGTGTTTGGAAGTTATGGTAAATTAATTTATGATGGTGTAGATTATGATACTAAGTTACGTCCAGCTATAAATTTAAAACCAGGAGTAAAATTCTCTAGTGGAACTGGTACAAAAGATAATGCATATCAAATTTCATAAAATTAAAAAAATTATGGTTTAACAATTAATTTTGTTAAATCTTTTTTTGTTGACTAAGTGTCATTGAATTGTTTGTCAAGAGTGTTGTATGCAGTTTTTTAAAATATTATAATTTTGATTGTAATAAATATAATTATTACTAGGAAGAGGGAATATAATGAATATAAGAAGTAAAATTATTTTACTAGTAATGTTTTTTGCTAGTGCATTTCTAATTAATGAGTGTGATGTAAATGCATATACTGTAAGTGATAATGGAGAATATACTTTTATAATGAGTATATTTGATGACGGTGATATTGATGGAGAATATTATAAAGTTGTTAAATTTGATTTTGATGAAGGAGAAACCACTGTTAAATTATCTGATTTAACTAAGGGTGTAGTACCATTTAATGGTAGAAATACTTTTTCTGGATGGAAGAGATTTGGTAGTGAACCTATTAAAAGTGAATTAACTAAGAGTGATTTTTCTAGTACTGGTGATGTAGGAAATATTATATATACTAAAGGATATGTTGTATATGCTGAATTTTCTGATGAAATTTTAAAAGGTACTGGTAAATACTATGTAGTATTAGATGGATTTGCTGGTAAAATATCTAATAAGGAAAAAATTAAATTAGAAAGTGATTCTAATAGTTTTCAAACTATAGATTTAAGTAAATATACTGCTGTAAGAAAAGGTTATACATTTCTTGGGTGGGGTTATAAAGGTAAATTTGTAACTTCTATAGATGCTAGTTATTTTAGTGAATGTGATGCAGTAGAAGTAACTGCTGTTTATAAAAAAGATACATTTGAAGAAGAGGAAGATTCTTATATACTTAAATTAGATGCTAATGGTGGAACTATAGAAAATGAAAGTTCAAAAAGATATGAATATATAGGTGGAGCAAATTCTGGTACTTCTATGCCAATATTCCAATTTGTACCTGAAAGAGCTGGATATACATTTAAGGGATGGAATTCATCTAAAGATGGTAATGGTAAATTTTATAAATATATGTACTGGGGTAATTGGAGAAATGATGGAGAAAGTGTATTTGAAAAAGATACAATAACTAGTAAAGGAACTTATAAAAATTTAACTTTATATGCTATATGGGAAAAACTAGATGCTAAAGATATGGTAAATACAATAATTAGTGATAGTAATGTTAAAGGTAATATTGAATTTAAAGATGGTATAAATAAAAATTATACTTTAGACATAAAACCTATAGAAGTAAGTGAAGAATTAAAAAATAAAAATATAAGATATATTGCAGATATTAATATATTAGATAATGATAGAGTAGTAAAAATAAGCGATACTAAGTTGAGAATTACTTTAGCATTACCTGAAGAATTAAAAGGTTATAATAATTATGAAATTGTTTATATTAAAGATGGTGTAGTTGTTGAAACTTTACCTGCTACTATAAAAGATGGAAATATAATATTTGAAACAACTCATTTAAGTGAATATGGTATTGTTGCTACTAATAATAAAGAAGAAATAAAAAATCCTAAAACATTTGATAATATTTATTTTAATATAGTGTTCTTATTAACATCTTTCATCGGACTTAGTATATTAGTAATAAATAAAAAGAAAATGTTTAATTAAAATAGTTTGATAGTTTGAATTCAAACTATTTTTTTGTTAATATATATGTGTGTGGTGGTTTAAGTGAATGATTTTATTAATTATTATGAATTATTAGGAGTTAAAAATGATGCGAGTAAGGAAGTTATAAAGAATGCTTATAAATTACAAATAAAGAAATGGCATCCTGATAGAAATAAAAGTAGTGAGGCTATAGAAGTAACTAAGAAACTAAACATTGCTAGAGAAGTATTATTAGATGATGATAAACGTAAAGAGTATGATTTATTTTTGAAGAATTATACTGATGATAGTTATCAAAATATGAAAGAAAGAGTATATAAAGAAGAAAGTAAAGATAGTAAATATAATAATACTTATAAAGAGAACTGTACTAAGTGGGAATATTTTTATGATTATTTAAGATATTATAATGTTTCTATATTAAGAAAAATTATTGCCGTTATATTAGTTATTTTAGAAAGTGTATTAGTATTTGTACTTCAAGTAGTTAATTTTTTTGTAGCATTAATATTATCTTTAGTGAGTGGCGGTTTAAAATATATTGCTAATTTAGTTTTAGGTTTACTTATTATGGCAGTTATTATTGGGTTAATAACAAGTGGAGTGGAAATAATGCCAAATAGTTTTAAAGATTGGTTAGAAGTTATAGCCGTAATATTCTTATGGTTTATGTGTACTATTATGCCTCAAGTATTAATTGATTTAATGATAGATAAGATGCCTAGATTACTTGCTAATTTGAATATATTTTTATTTAAAAAGTGTGTTGGTTATAAAGAATATGATTTATAATTTATTAATTATGTGATACAATTTTAATACGTAAACTTTAACATTTATGTTAGAGTTTTTATATGCGAGGTTATTTATGTTAGAGAGTATTAAAAGTGATAAAGATTTGAAAAAATTATCAATAGATGAAAAGTATGAGTTATGTAGTGAATTAAGAAATTATATATTAGATGTTGTATCTAAGAATGGTGGACATTTAGCAAGTAATTTAGGTGTTATAGAACTTACAGTTGCATTAGAAAGTATCTTTGATTTAAGTAAAGATAAAGTTATATTTGATGTAGGACATCAATGTTATGCACATAAAATAATTAATGGAAGAAAAGATGTTTTTAAAACTTTAAGATGTCATAATGGTATTGCTGGTTTTCCTAAGTATCAAGAATCTTTAACTGATACTTTTAATACAGGACATAGTAGTACATCTATTTCTGCTGCTATGGGATTTGCAAAATCTAGAGATATAAAGGGTGAAGATAATTCTGTTATTGCAATTATTGGAGATGGTGCTTTAACTGGTGGAATGGCTTTAGAAGCATTAAATCATGTTGGTAGTACTAATACAAATATGATAGTAATTTTAAATGATAATGAAATGAGTATTTCTAAAAATGTTGGCGGTATAAACGAATTTTTAACTAAATTAAGAAGTAGAAAGTCATATAGAAAAAGTAATGATAAATGGAAAAAAATAATTGGTTCTATACCTCTTGTTGGTAATGTACTTGTTAAAGTTGTTAGTAAATTAAAAGAAGCAGTAAAGAGTGCTATTATACCTAAGATGTATTTTGAAGATATTGGTTTTACGTATTTAGGTCCTATAGATGGACATAATATAGAAGATATGGAAGGAATATTTGAGAAAACTAAAGAAATGGATGGACCTATACTTATTCATATATTAACTAAAAAGGGAAAAGGTTATAAGTTTGCAGAAGAAACTCCTGATAAATTTCATAGTATAACTAGTTTTGATATTAATACTGGTAAAACTATTAATAAAAAGAAAAAAGATTATTCAAGTGTATTTGGGAATAAATTAGTTAGTCTCGCACATGAAAATAAAAAAATTGTGGCAGTTACTGCTGCTATGAAAGATGGTACTGGATTATCTTTATTTAAAGAAAAATATGAAGATAGATTTTTTGATGTTGGTATTGCGGAACAACATGCTCTTACTTTTGCAGCTGGTTTGGCTCATGATGGTATGATACCTTTTGTACCTATATATTCATCATTTTATCAAAGAGGTTATGATCAAGTTATTCATGATATTTGTATGCAAAATTTACATGTTATTATGTGTGTAGATAGAGCTGGTTGTGTAGGAAATGATGGTGAAACTCATCAAGGATTATATGATTTATCATTTTTTAAGTTAATACCTAATATTGTTATTATGTGTCCTAAAAATTTTTCTGAATTAGAAAGTATGATGGAATTTGCTTGTACACTTAATAAACCAATTGTAATTAGATATCCTAGAGGTAGTGAAACAAATATAAAATTTAAAAATAATAAAATTAAATTAGGTAGTGGTGAAAAAATAAAAAGTGGTGATGATTTATCTATTATAACTATTGGTAATATGGTATCACGTGGTTATGAAGTATCAGAAAAAATAAAAGAATTTGGTATTAGTTCAGAGTTAATTAATGTTAGATTTTTAAAACCATTAGATACTAAATTGATTAGTAAATCTATTAATAAAACTAAGAATGTTATTGTAATTGAAGATAGTACTTCTATTGGTGGTTTGGGTAGTAGTATAAAGGAATTATTGATAGATGAAAATATTAGTGATGTTAAATTTAAATCGTTTAGTTATCCAGATAAATTTATTGAACATGGTAGTGTTAGTGAACTAGAAAGTATTTATAATTTAGATGTAGATAGTATTGTTGATTATATAAAAAATAAAAAATAATAGTCACTTTATAGTCACTTTTGTTTAATATACTGTTCTTGAAAGAGGGAATATTATGGAGATTTTAAAAGTAGAAAATTTGAGTAAAGAATATGGAAGTGGCACTACTAAAGTTAAAGCATTAGATAATGTATCCTTTAGTGTAGAAAAAGGAGAATTTGTTGCAATTGTAGGTGCTAGTGGAAGTGGTAAAAGTACTCTTTTACATTTATTAGGTGGTGTTGATAGACCTACTCATGGTAAAGTTTATATAGATGGTAAAGATATTTATAGTTTGGATGATGATAAACTTGCTATATTTAGAAGAAGACAAGTTGGTTTAATATATCAATTTTATAATCTTATACCTATTTTGAATGTAGAAGAAAATATTATTTTACCTTTGGAATTAGATAATAGAAATATAGATAAAAGTGAATTAAAAAAATTATTAAATATATTGGGTTTAGAAAATAGAAGAACTCATTTACCTAATGAATTATCTGGTGGGCAACAACAACGTACTAGTATAGGTAGAGCATTAATTACTAGGCCTGCAATAATTTTAGCAGATGAACCTACAGGAAATTTAGATAGTAAATCTAGTGATGAGATAGTAGAATTATTAAAAAAATCTAATAAAGATTATAAACAAACTATTATTATGATTACACATAATTTAGAAATAGCAAAATGTGCAGATAGAATAATAACTATTGAAGATGGAAAGATAGTTAAGGATGTGTAATCATGAATATGATAAATAAATTAACTAGTAAAAATTTAAAATTAAATAAAAAAAGAAGTATAGTTACAATTATTGGTATTACACTTTCTATTGCGTTAATTACTGCTGTTCTGTCCTTAGTAGTTAGTTTTAGAGCAAGTATTATTAATTTTCAAAAAATTACTGATGGTAATTATCATTATGGATTTCTAGATGTTAAAAAAGATGATTTATCTAAATTTAAAAATAATAGAAATATAGAAAGTTATTATGTAACTAATAATATTGGATATGCTAAAGTAGATAGTAAGAATGAAAATAAACCGTATGCTTTTATTATTGGTATGGATGATAATGCATTTAAAAATATGTCAATTAATTTAATTAGTGGTGAATATCCTAAGAACGAAAATGAAATAGTTATACCTAGTCATTTAAAGACTAATGGTAGATTAGATTATAAAATTGGTGATGTTATTACATTAAATATAGGAAGTAGAATACTAGATGATGAAGAAGTAAGTCAGGGAGTATCTTATGATAGTAATGAAAAGTTTATATCTAAGTATAGTAAAACTTATAAAATAGTAGGTATTAGTGAAAGACCTGGTTATAGTGTAGAAAATTATACTGCACCTGGTTATACTTTTATTACTACTTTAGATAATAGTAGTGATATCTATAATATTTATACTAGATATACTAAGAAAGCATTAAATAATCAGTATAAAATAACTGCAAATTTTGTAGGTATAGATAGTAATTTTTTTGATAAAGTTAAGGGTGGTTACAATATAAGTAACGAAAATGAACAAAAAAAATATATAGAAGAATTAGTTAAAGCTAAATATGAATTTGTTGTTAATAGAGATTTAATAAGATATGAATATTTTGCGTTTGAAGATGGAAGTATGAGAGCTATATATTTAGTAGCATTTATTGTTATGATTATTATAATTATTACTTCTGTATTTTGTATTAAGAATAGTTTTGATATTTCTATTACAGAAAAGACTAAACAATATGGTATGTTAAGAAGTATTGGTGCTACAAGTAAACAAATTAAGAAAAATGTTTATTATGAAGCATTTATTTTAGGAGTTATTGGTTTAGTACTTGGGTTAGTTTTTGGATCTTTGGCTGCATATATATTAATTCATGTTATTAATTATTATTTGTGTTCTAGTGATATGATGCAATTAAGTTGTATTTATAAGTTTTCTTTTTTATCTATTTTATTATCTATATTTTTAAGTTTTATAACCATATATTTATCAAGTAGAAAAATTGCTAAGAAAACTAGTAAGATATCTCCTATAGAGGCTATAAGAGGTAATGATGATATAAAGATAAAGAGAAATAAAATTAAAACTAATAAGTTAATAAAAAAATTATTTGGTATTGGTGGAGATATAGCAGATAAAAATATTAAGAGAAATAAGAAGAAGTATAGAACAACTGTAATTTCTATAATAGTATGTGTTTCTGTATTTATTTCATTATCTACTTTTATAGAATTAGGTTTAAAGATGGTAAAAGTAGTTTATGGAGATATGAGTTATAATCTGCAGTTAACAATAAATAATTATAATGAACATTATGATAAGTATATAAATAAAATTCTTAAGTTAGAAGATAATTTGGAATATACTTATAAAAGAAAAAATTATTTTGTATTAGATAATGCTAATTATAATAAAAAATATCCAAATAAAAGTGATGATGGTAAATTAACTTTAGAAGTAGTATCACTCGGTAGTGATGAATATAAAAGATATGTAAATAAATTAAATTTAAATTATGAAGAAGTTAAAGATAAAAGTATATTAATAAATAATGATATAACTTATATAAACCATGGAAATAAAGTTAAACAAACTGAAATAAATATACTTAATTATAAATCTGGAAATATATTAAGTGGTAAGATTGATGATAAAGATTATAGTTTTGTAATTTCTAAAGTAACTAATGAAAGACCTATGTCTTTAGAAAATTATTATGGTACTGCATTCTTGATAGTTAATGATAGTGTGATGGATGAAATAGGTAGTAAAAATAATATTAAGATTTATTTTCATTCTAAGAATCCTGATAAATTACAAGATGATATAGATAAAATATTAGTTAATGAAGAATATAGTTTAGAGAATTTTAATACTAGTTTGAAACAAATGAAATCATTTTATACTTTAGTAGCAATATTCTTATATGGATTTATAATTGTTATTGCATTAATTGGTGTAACTAATATATTTAATACTATTACTACTAGTATTAGTTTAAGAAGTAGAGAATTTGCTATGTTAAAAAGTATTGGTATGACAAAGAAAGAATTTAATAGAATGATAAGATTAGAAAGTACGTTTTATTGTTTTAAATCATTAGTTATTGGTATTCCTATTGGTATAGCATTATCATATTTAATATTTAAAGCTTTAAGTAGTGGTAATGTAGAAATTATGTATAGTCTACCAATGATTGGTATATTAATATCTCTAATATCTGTATTGTTGTTAATATATTTTATTATGAAGTATTCTGTTAATAAAATAAATAAAAATAATATAATTGATACTATTAGAAATGAAAATATATAATTGGGACTTAACTAGTTCCAATTTTTAACTTATAATAAGTTTGTGGAGGAATTATGAATATATTGTTAATTGAAGATAATGAAGTTATTAGTAAAGGACTTATGTATGCTTTAAAACAAAATAATTATAATGTTATATGTAAAGATAATATTATGGATTCTACTAAAGTATTAAGTGATAATATAAGTTTAATAATATTAGATATATCTTTACCTGATGGTAGTGGCATGGATTTATATAAGAATAATATTAGTAAATTACATATACCTACAATATTTCTTAGTGCTATTGATGATGAAGAAACAGTAGTAAATGGGTTATTAAGCGGGGCTGATGATTATATAACAAAACCTTTTTCTACAAGAGAATTGTTAGTAAGAATACATAAAATATTAAATAAAGAAAAAAATAATATTATAGTAATAAAAGATATTAAGTTTGATATAGATAAAATGTGTGTTTATAAATGTGATAAAGAAATAAAATTAACTAGTTTAGAACTTAAAATATTATATTTATTATTTATAAATAAGAATAAAGTAATTAATAGAGATTATTTAATAGAAAGAATATGGGAATGGACTGGTAATGATATAAATGATAATACATTATCTGTATATTTAAAAAGAATAAGATTTAAGTTAGATAGTGATATTATAAAAACTATTAAGGGAATAGGATATAGAATAGATGAAGAATAAGAATAGAAATACTATTATATATATGTTGTTTTTTATTATTATATTTATTAGTGTTATGTTATTAATTAATTATAAATTATATAAGAGATTAAATTATAATTATAATAGTAAGTTAAATATGATATTAAATGATATTGATAGTAAGTATGGATTAGATG
>CAKORH010000025.1 GCA_934101235.1 uncultured Bacilli bacterium
ACCCTGTAGATGAAAGCATAACAAATCAAAATGGATATTATGTTACTAATCAAGATATTGAAGCTTTTAATTCTAAAATTGCATTAACATTTCCTAATCAATATATAAATACTTATAATGATATAAATAATGATTTTGAAACAACTGATGGTATACACTATAGTGATATAACATCAAAAAAAATTCACGATACACTAACCACTAAATTGTCAGATATAAGTGACATAACATGTGGATCAGGAACAATTAGCAACATAGAAGATAGTTCATTAAATGGTGGAAATTTTAGTAAATTAAAATCTGGAGAATCAATACTCTCAAAAATTGGACAAGAAAAGCTTGATGCTTGGAATGAAAATATAAAAAAAGATGTTGATGCAGCTGGAATAGGAAGCGGTCAAGCAGTTGCCATAGCAGCCTACGATTTAGTACAAGGAGCTTTAAATGAAAATTTTGTAATACCTTATTTTTGGGGCGGAGGACATGGAAATATAACTCTTGGAATAAATGGCAGCTGGGGATCAGGTGCAGCAATTAAAGTAAGTGGTAATTCTGCTCAACCTGTTGGTTCAATTCAACCAAATGGTTTAGATTGTAGTGGATTTGTTTCATGGGCTTTAAAAAATGGAGGATGTTCGAATTTTACTCCTATTACAGCAAAAGATTTCAAAAATTTAGGTTATGAAATAAATGCATCTAATGCAGTAGCAGGTGATATTGCGGCCTCTAATACGCATGTAATGATTATACTTAATAATACAGGTTCAGAATTGATTGTTGCAGAAGCAAAAGGAGCAAGTACAGGAATAGTATTTAGTAAATTTAGTTATTCACATTTTAAAAAATATAAAATAGTAAGTATGTCAAACTATTATTCAAAAAATTGTAATGGATAAGGTGAATGTTATATGAAAAAAATAATAGTATTAATTAGTTTTATTTTATTAAGTGGTTGTAGTGCAGAATACAATTTAATTTATGAGAATGATACATTATATGAAACTTCATCTATAAATACAAATCATGTTGAATTGTGTGGTACTGAATTATGTGAGACTTACTTTAATGAATTCTATAATTCAAACATATCTATAAATTATATGGATGATGCAGAAGAATTAGCGACTAACGAAAATCTAAATAATTTTAAATTTTATGAAAAAAGAATTATAAATGATATTAATGATTATAAAATAAATTTAAATTATAATTATGATAATGAAACTGATTATGAAAATTCATATATAATACATAATTTATATGATAAAGTACTAATAACAGAAGATAAAATGATTTTTTATGAAATTAAAAATATATTTGAAAAATATCCATATTTAACAAATATAACTATAACGTTTAAGACTGACAAATATATAAAAAAAACAAATAGCGATGAATTAAAAGATGATAAATATTATTGGTATATAAATAAAAGTAACTATGAAAATAAAAGAATAGAAATAGATTTTGATAAAGAAAAAAATGATAGTAATACGTTTGTTAAAGATAACATACTTACATCAACATTTATAAAATATTTTCTAATAATTTTAGTTTTAATAATATTATTTATTATAATAATAATTTATGAAAAAATAAAAAATTCAAATAAATAAGTAGAAAAATATCGAACATTGTTTTATAATAATTTAGAAAAGGAGTGCTTTTATGAAATTTAGTGTAACATCAAAAGATTTAATAATATTTATTATTTTTTGTATATTTTTGCTAATATTATCTAGTTTAGGAGTATCTAATGCTATATCATTAATTAATGATGGAGAATTTGCAGGAATGAATCCTTTTTTAGGATTTGCTCCTAAGTATATTTTTGGTACATTCCTAGTCTTTTTTGGAGTTTTAATTTCTATTTTTGCTAGTGTATCATCATATATTTTTGATAGACAAAAAGGAAAACTTTCTTTAAATGTTGGAGAAAAAGATGAAAAAGGTTATGCACACTGGGCAAAAGAAAAAGAAATGAAAAATTCATCAAAAGTAGTAAAAGTAGCTATTGCTGATGAAAATGCAAATGCTGCTGGAGTTGTTTTGATAAATGATGGTAAAGATATGTGGGTTGATGATAGTGAAAATCATACATATGTTATAGGAGCAACTGGAAGTGGTAAAACAACTACACTAGTTGACCCACAAGTATATAGTTTATCTAAACATAAAGAGAGTATGGTAATTACAGATCCTAAAGGAGAAATATATAAACAACATTCAAATTTACTAAGAGCACGTGGATATAACATTATAGTTTTAAATTTTCGTGAACCACAAAAAGGTAATTGCTGGAATCCATTAGCATTACCATATCAATTATATAAAAAAGGAAACATTGATAAAGCAGTTGAATTAGTTGATGACGTTGCACTTAATATTTTACAAGATAAAAAAGCACAAGATCCATTCTGGGAAAAAAGTGCATCAGATTATTTTGCAGGAGTAACATTAGGATTATTCGAAGATGCAAAAGAAGAGGAAATTAATTTAAACTCTATAAACTATGTAACTACTGTCGGAGAAGAAAAATTTGCAACATCAAATTATATTAAAGAATATTTTAATTTAAAAGGAGAATCTAGTACACCATATGTTTTTGCTTCAAACACAATAAATTCTCCTACAGAAACTAAAGGTGGTATTTTATCAGTTTTTAGACAGAAAATACGTTTATTTTCAAGTCGTGAACAACTTTCAGAAATGTTATCAAGAAGCGACTTTGATATGAGAGAAATAGGTAAAAAACCAACAGCAGTTTTTATGGTAATTCACGATGAAAAAACTACATATCATGCATTAGCAACAATATTCATAAAACAATGTTATGAAACATTAATAGATGTAGCTCAAGAATGTGGTGGAAAACTACCAGTAAGAACTAATTTTATACTAGATGAATTTGCTAACATGCCGCCACTAAAAGATGTAACAACAATGGTAACTGCAGCACGTAGTAGAGCAATCAGATTCACATTCATTATACAAAATTTTGCTCAATTAAACGAAGTTTATGGAAAAGATGACGCAGAAACTATAAGAGGTAACTGTGGTAACTTAATTTATTTATTAACTACAGAACTTGCAGCATTAGAAGAAATTAGTAAACTTTGTGGTGAAAAAAAATCAAAAGATAAAGATAAAACAGCATCAACCCCTTTAGTAACTGTTAGTGATTTACAGAAAATGAAACCATTTGAAGTAATTATAATTCGTTCAAGATTAAGCCCATTTAGAACCAAATTAAAACCAAGTTTTGAAATTGATTGGGGAAATAATTATGGAAAAGCAGATTTTCCGGAAAGAGTTAAACAAGATATTAAATTATTTGATTTAAAAGAATTTGTAAAAGAAAAGAAAAAAGAAAAAGTATTAGGTAATGTTAATGATGGATTACCTAATGAACCTTTTGGAAATCCATTTTCAAATTATAATAATATGAATTCAAATATTCCTAATCCATTTATAAATACTAGTACTAATGATTTTTCTACACAAAATCCATTTCAAAATAGTGGAGAAATTGATGTAGATGAATTATTAAAGAAAATTGATGCAAAAATTGCTGAATTAGAAGAAGAAGAAAAACTTGAAAAAGAAAAGAATAGTGATACAACTAGAATTGAAAATAAAAATGAAATTAATAATGATATTGAAGAATTAAAAATAAACAATACTAAACCTGATATTATTGAAAATAATAATATAGAACAATTTTCTTTAAATAATAACGTTCCTAAAACTTTTGATGAAATTATTAAAAATAATACTACTAACTCTACAAGTAATAAAGAATTAACTACTACCGAAAATAAAAATAATAATATAGTTATGAACGATAACAAAATAACAGACGATCAATTCTTTGATGATTTTTTTGGAGATGAATAATAACTATTAAGACTAAATAATAACAAGTTATATAGTCTTTTTTTTATATTAAATAAAGAATTTAAAGCATATTAAATTAAAAAATATTATATATATTATCTTGAATTAATTAAAAATATATTGTATTATTAAGTTATAAAATAAAGGAAGGTTTAAAATGGAAAAATTTAGGAAAAAAATATTTTTAATTATTATTTGTTTTTTAATAATAACTTGTAAAAATGTAAGTGCATTATCAATAGATATTATTAATAATTATAAGTTATTATCTACAAATGAAAATATTACAAAATACATAAATGGATATAGATTTGCTGGTAAAGATGCCGGATATAATGAAACAGTACAATGTGGTATATCATTATATATAACTTATTGTTATGATGATAATGGTACAGAACTATGTCATTATAAAAAATATAATAATTCTGATGCACTTGGAGATTCTGGTAATTATAAAGAAGGTATAGTATATAGCTCTAAAATGAAAAATAAACTATCTGCTGCAGAAGCTACATGTGATTCAGAACCACAAGAAGATATGGGATGGCGTTTTGCATCAAATGCTGGAATTTTAGATACATCATTTTCTTGTTTAGATAGATTATATATTACTACTTGTAATGGTAATATATGTGAATTTACAAAAATTTCTAAAACAAGTGGAAAATTAGTAAATAAATCTGGAACAGTAAATAGAAATTATTTAAGTGATGGAACTGGTATAAAAAGTACTTGTATTTCTAATGATGAAGATCCAATTAAAGAAACTACAACTAAATCAACAACCACAACTCCAAAAGATACAACAACTACAACAAAAAAAACTACTACTACTACAACTAAAGCAGTAAAAAAAATTAATTGTTCTAATAAACCAATTAAAAATCTTAAAGGTACAGAAACATTTCCAATATGCTATAAAAAGATTTATAGTGATGAGGATATTAAAAAAATGTTAAAAGATAAAAAAATTGTTGGATGTGGAAAAAATTATGAATATGATGAAACTGCAACACGAGCAAGTGGTGATGCAGACTGTGATTCAGAGACTTGTATAAAAAATTTCACAATAACTTGTTCAAGAAAGAATAAAAAATCTACAATTTCATTATCATCTACTCCTGGAATGGCTGATAGTACTGGATATGGTACAGTATCAATAAAAGCGTCATCTAGTGACGGAAAAATTAATGGTTATTACTTAAGTGAACTTTATAAAACACCAACTGAGACAAGTAATTGGACACCAATATCTATGGAGGAATTTAGTATAAGAATTACACCAGGTATTAAATATTTATGGGTTAAAGATTCAAATGGTGTAATTAGTGATGTAATAACAGTTTCAGTAGTAGATACTATGAATACAAATAATACCGTAAAAAACCTATCATTAAAAGATGCTAATAACAATAATGTTTCATATAGTAGTTCAAATGTATCTTTTGAAAACGAAAATACAAATGAATATGTAAGATTATCAAATAAAATGAACAATACATTAGCTGACGGATTTAATCCATTTGTAGCTGAATATAAATTAGAAGTAGAAAGTCCTACAATAACAGTTTTTGCTACATTAACAAGTAATGATGCTAGTTTCGTACCAGGATATGAACCTAGAACAGTAAATCTTTCATATGGAGTTAATACAATTTTAATAAAAATAAAAGATAAAGAAGGAAAAGAAAGAACATACACAATATTAGTTACTAGAAAAGATGATAGAAATTCAGATAATACCTTAAATGATATAAAGGTTAGTTCTGGAAATATTAATTTTAATTCAAATGTTACAGATTATAAGATTGAAATTAATCATAATACTTCATCAGTTAATGTAGAAGCTAAATTAAATAGTGATACATCATCTTTCGTTCCTGGATATGAACCTGGAAATGTAAATATAACAGGTGATGTAACAGTAAAATTAATTAAAGTTAAAAGTCAAACTGGTAGTACAAGAACTTACGTATTGACATTTATAAAAAAGGGTACTGATGTAATAGAAAATGAATCAACACAACTATCTGATTTAATTATTCCAGGAGTAAGAATTCCTTTTGAAAGTAATGTTGCAAATTATAATATTACAGTTGGATATGAAAGTGAATTAATTGATATTTATACACCATTAAAAAATAAAGATAGTATAGTTGAACTAAAACTTAAACGTTTAAGTGATGAAGATTATTTAATAATAGATAATTTAAATGTTAACTTAGATGTTGGTGAAAATTTCTTAGAAATAAATGTTAAAGATTCAAATAACAATGTGTCAACTTATAGAGTTACAATAATTAGAAAAGAATTCGGCTTAGATATAGAAAAAGATACTTCTTTAAAAGAGTTAAAAGTTTTGGGATATGATATATCATTTAAGCCTGATAAAAAAGAATATAGAGTAAAAATAAAAACTGAAAAATCATTAGTAATTACAGCAATACCTAATAGTACTAGAGCAGAAGTATTTATTAGAGGAAATGACGAATTAACAGGATTTAGTACTGTAAGGGTAAAAGTAGTAGCAGAAAATGGAGATTATGATACTTATTCAATAGATATTAAGAAAGATGCATACAATAAAGAAATTGAGATTGCCTCAATAATTGCCGGTGCAGTAATAATTTTATTAAGTAGTAGCATAATAATAATAAAGAAAAAAAGAAAAAATAAAAAAGAATATTATGAAGAATAGGCATAAGGGTGATTGAATGAAAAAATTTAAAATATTTTATGTATTAATAATAGGAATGTTATTTTTAAACTTTAACATAAATGTTTTTGCAGCAAGTGGAAAAGCAGATGATGGAAGTAATGATCAAGAATTAGCAGATTTAAAATCAGGATATAATAGCACTCCATCTCTAAGTGTAACAGAACAAGGATTTGTAAAAGTTTATGGTAAATCAGAATGTGTAGCAAGTACTAAAAAATGTACTTATAACTATCAAGGATTAAAACAAGGTGAATCAGTTGAAAATATTTTGAAAAATGTAAAGTGTGCTAATGGTGAAAAAAATATTGTATATACAAATCAAGGTAGTGGAGGAATAGCTTATGGATTAAATCCTAGTAGTTTAGGAACTTATTCAGGAACTACAGAACTTACAAAAGATACTACATTTTATTGGAGTGAAGATTATTTTGTAAAATGTACTAATGATAGTAGTGCTTCATCAAGCAGTCAAACAGTTATTGAAATAGGTAGTGGAAATAGTTCTACATCAACGACTACAACTTCTCCAGTACAAACTACAACACAACCTTATAATAGTTCTACTACTGTAGAAAATAGCTCTACAGGTATAGAAACATATTATATAGTATTAATAATAGTATCATTAATTAGTTATTCACTAATGTTGATAATAAAAAAATATAATAAATTTAAAATGAACTAAAAACTATTAAAAAACAAATAATAGTTTTTTTAATTGAAATATATTTAAAAATAAATTAACTAAAATTAATTGATTTTATCTTAAAAATGCTATATTATATTTATATAAAGAATAAAAAAGTTTATAACAAAAGATAATGGAGGATATATGAAAAAATATAAATATATATTATTGCTTTTATTAATAATTCCTATTAATGTATTTGCAGCATCAAAAGTATATTACGGAGATAGTGTATCAACTTGTACTAGTTCAGAGTATCAAGATAATACACTTTATACAAGTAGTTCTGCATCTTTTAGTCACTGTATGATTGCTACATGTACAAATGGACGATATAATGTAAGATATATTGATACTTATAAAAATACTGGAGTAGTTTGTACAAATGGAAATAGCAATCCATACAAAACAATTACTAAAAATGGATGCTCTAAATTATATTGTGGTTTTGGAGATACTGGAAATATTTATTATTGCTCACAAATTGAATATGTAGATTGTAATAAAAATTCAAATGGAACTAGTTTTAAAACAACAACTAAAAAAGTAAAAAGACCAAATATTAGAACTACTATACCAACAACTACTACCGAACCAGTAACTGAAACAACTACATCAAAACCATTAAGTAATACTAAATTAAAAAGCTTAACATTATCATCTGGAAACTTCACATTTAGCCCAGATATATATGGATATGATATTACTATAGAATCTACAGTTAATTCTATAGAAGTAAATGCAATACCAGAAGATTCTAATAGTCAAGTTTCAATAACAGGTAATACAAATATTGGAGAAACTGGTGAAATAATTATTACAGTAACTGGACAAGATGAAAGTAAAAGTGAATATAAAATAAAAGTTACAAAACAGTCTCAACCAGTAACTGGAAATACCAGACTAAAATCTATAAAAATTAAAGATTATACAATACCTTTTAATTCACGTACTAATACATATAATTTAACAATAAATGAAGAAACTAGTTATTTAGATATTGAAGCTGTTGCAGAAGATAGTTCGTCAATAGTAATGATATCAGGTGACGAAAATTTAAAAAGTGGTTCAAAAATAACTATCTCAGTAACAGCTACTGATGGCAATGTAGGATATTATACAATTAATATTAATGTAAAGAAAAAATCTAACTTTATAAAAATTCTATTTATAATAATAATTTTATTGGCATTAGGAGCTGGTGGTTTCTATATTTATAAAAAATTTATAGCTAGTAAAGAAGGAGAAAAATATGAATACGAATAAAGTACTAAGTATTATAATATTCTCTATAGCTATATTAAGTTTTGGCCATTTAGAAGTTAATGCTGAAAATACTTGTAACATGTATTCTTCAAGTCAAGAAGCTTGTGAAGCACACACATATAGTGGATATAAATGTGAATGGGACAGAACAAAAAAAGGTGGATCAAGATGTTATAAAAGTAATAAATTATCAGAAGAAAAAAAACAAGCAACTACTAAATGTAGTGAAATAACTGATTCAAATACGTGTAGTGGTAGTACAGTAGATGGCCATGGATGTATATGGAGACAAAATGCCTGTTATGATAATACTTTAATAGATGATGGAACAAATGATACTAAAATTGTAGATGACAAAAAAGAAAAAACTACTACCACTAAAACAACCCCAAATAATAACGTTATAAAAAGTACTGATAAAACAATAAATTGTACTGAATTAACAAGTAGCAAAGAATGCTCAGCTTATGGAAAATGTCGTTGGATGAGTGGAACATGTCAAGAACAAACAGTAGCACAAGAACCATGTAATGATAAAAATATTAGAAGAGTATTAAAAATATTTGGTTATATTCTTATGATTGCAAAGATAACTGTACCATTATTAATTATTGCATTTGGAACATTTGATTTATATAAAGCAACTATGGATAAAGATGAAAAAGCAATATTAAAACAAAGTAAAGTATTGATAGTAAGAATCTTAGCAGGAATTTTCATATTCTTTATTCCAACTATTGTAGATGTGATTTTTAGTATAAGCGGTAAATGGAATATGAGTGAAGATACACAATATCAAACATGTGCTAGTTGTGTTTTAAATCCTACAGATGATACAAAATGTAGTGTTGATTAAAAAAAATGTCAATAATTAAAAATAATATTGAAATATATAATAAAATTGATATAATAATATTAGATATAAAATAAGAAAGGATATGATATATATATGAAAGAAGCAAGTGGAGAATTAAGTATGACTGCAGTAGCAGTGGTTGCTATTGCTGCCATAGGGGCATTGTTTACAGTA
>CAKORH010000026.1 GCA_934101235.1 uncultured Bacilli bacterium
TTATTGGTAATTATTTACTAATAACTTACATTTAATTTATATTGTGTTTTAGTAAATTGTTAATTAAAAGATTTTAAATTTTTTTTAATGTATTAAATTCATTTATAAAATAGTTATCTGTCATACCAGCTATATAATCTATTACTATTCTTTCATTAGTGTTATTTTTATAAGTATTATCCATATTATTTAAATAGTTTGTAAATATAGAATAGTTAGTTAGATTATTATTTAATATGTATAGATTTTTTTCAAATACTACTTTAAACATAAAATTATATTCTTCTAGTTGATCTTTTGAGTTTGCTTTATTGTATATGTTTTCATAATTGAATTTTATTAAATTATTTAATGCTTCGAATTTTTCATCAGATAACATAATATAATTTTTATTTAAAGAATTTTCTATTACGTCTTTTATTAGTGTATTAACAATTTCTTTGTTGTTATTTCCAAGTATGTTAGATATTTGTTTTGGAATATCTATTTTTATTGTATTTATTGCTTCAGCATCTTCATAATCTCTTCCTACATATGCAATAATATCACTAATTCTTACTACACATGCTTCTAATGTCATTGGAATTAGATTACCAGCGAATTTTTTATCTTTATATGATTTATTATAATCGTCTAAAAATTCTTCTTTAGTTTTCTTTTTGTAAGTATATTTTTGTAATAATTTTTCACCATTGTGACACATTATTCCATCAAGTGTTTGTACTGTTATGTTTTTTCCTTTTCCATTATTTTCTATATAAAGTAGTGTTCTTACACTTTCTATGTTATGTAGAAATATTCCTTCATTATGTTCTTGGCTTAATTTATTTAATATGCTTTCTCCTACGTGACCAAATGGTACATGTCCTAAATCGTGACCTAGAGCCATTGCTTCAATTAAATCTTCATTTAATTTTAATGCTCTACCTATAGTTCTTGCTATTTTACTTACAAGTTGAACATGAATAATTCTTTTTGTTATATGATCATTATTATTATTTGAAAATACTTGTGTTTTATCATTATATCGAGTATAAGATAAACTATGTATTATTCTATCTATATCTCTAAAAAAATCAGGTCTAAAATCATCATTATTTGGTTTAAAGTGTATAGCATTAATACTTTTTTCTGCATAAGGAGATAAGTCATTTTCATAACGTAACATATTATCTTTTATATTCATATATTTCACCTATATACATTATATCAAATATATTATAGGTATCAAAATTATTTTTGTATTCATATAATATCATGTATAAAGGAGAGATTATGAAAAAAATAATAATTATATGTTTATGTATATTTGTTTTAATATTAGGTAGTATATTTATTTTTAATAAGAAAGATAGTGATAAGAAATTACAAAAAATTGTTGTTTCTGAGGTCACACATTCAGCATTTTATGCTCCATGGTATGTTGCTATAGAAGAAGGTTATTTTGAAGATGAAGGGCTTGATATAGAGGTAATTTTAACAAGTGGTGCTAATAATGTAGTTGCAGCTGTTTTAAGTAATGATGTTAATATAGGATTATGTGGACCTGAAGCAACTATTTATGTTTATAATGAAGGAGAAAAAGATTATATTCAGACATTTTCTGGTTTAACTAAAAGGGATGGACAATTTATAGTATCAAGAAAGAAAATAGATAATTTTACTATGAAAGATATGATTGGAAAAGAAGTTTTGGCTGGTAGAGTAGGTGGTATGCCTGAATTAAATTTTCTAAATGCTTTAAAAAATTCTAATATTGATAAAAAAGATGTAAATATTAATACAACAGTTGATTTTGCTTCATTATCTGGTTCATTTATTGGTGGAACAGGTGATTTTGTTAATTTATTTGAACCTAATGCAACTATGTTAGAAAAAATGGGATTTGGATATGTAGTAGGTTCTGTCGGTGAATTATCTGGTGAAGTTCCATATACTGCATTTAATGCTAGAAAGAGTTATATAGAAAATAATCAAGATGTTATTAAAAAATTTGTTAAAGCTATAAATAAAGGTTTAAAATACGTAAGTGATAATAGCAGTGAAAAAATTGCTAATGCTATAATAAATCAATTTCCTGATACTTCAATAAATGATTTAGTTAGTATAATTGATAGATATAAAGATGCAGATTCTTGGCTTTCTACAACAAATATTAGTAAAGAAAGTTTTGTGAATTTAGAAGATATAATGATTGAATCAAATCAATTAAAAGAATATGTTAATTATGAAGATTTGATTATTAATTATTATGAATAAGTTAATTGAAATAAGAAATTTGAATAAAACTTACTATACTAAGTTAGGTTGTGTAGATGCTTTAAAAGACATAAATCTTGATGTTAAAGATGGTGAAATACTTGGAATAATAGGTAATAGTGGATGTGGTAAAAGTACACTATTATCTATATTATCTAAGTTAGATAATGCTACTAGTGGGAGTATTAAATCTAGTAAAGACAATTATACTTTTGGATATATGATGCAAAATGACGCTTTGTTTCCTTGGTTAACTATTTATGATAATGCTATACTTGGTTTAAAATTAAAAAATATGTTAAATGATGAAAATATAAAATATGTTAAGAAATTGTTGAAAACTTATGGGTTAGAAGAATTTATGTATAAATATCCATCTAGTTTGTCCGGAGGAATGAAACAGAGAGTGGCTTTAATTAGGACACTTGCTATTAAACCAGATATTTTATTACTTGATGAACCTTTCTCTAAGTTAGATTTAATAACACGATTAGATATAAGTGATGATGTATATAAAATAATTCGCGATGAAAAAAAGACAACTATTATTATAAGTCATGATATTGCAGAATGTGTTTCATTATGTGATAGAGTGGCTGTTATGTCAAAAAGGCCAGGTACAATAAAAAAAGTATTTGATATTAGTTTATTAAATAAAAATTTGCCTTCTAAAAATAGATTAGATGAAAAATTTTATTATTATTATGATATTTTATGGAAGGAAATTGATAAATGAATGATATTTTAAAACAAGAAAGAAAAGAAAAAATAGTTGTTAGATTTTTTCAAATATTTATTGGACTAAGTTTTATTATATTATGGGAATTATTAAGTAGGTTTAAGATTATTAATAGTTTTGTTTTTTCTAGTCCTAGTAAGATAGTATATACATTAGTTGATTTATATAGAAATAATAATCTTTTTAATAATATATTTGTTACTTTATATGAATTATTTATATCTTTTGGAATAGGTAGTATATTAGGATTTGTAATTGCTATTATATTTTATAGAGTACCAATGTTAAAAAAAATATTTGATCCATATTTAACTTTATTAAATAGTTTACCTAAGGTAGCTTTAGGACCATTATTAATTATATGGATTGGTGCAAATACTAAGTCTATTATAGTTATGGCATTATTGATAAATTTAATTGTTTCTATTATAGGTTTTTATAATGGGTTTACTAATACTGATAAGTATAAATTGAAATTATTAAAATCTTTTGGTGCTAGTGAAAAACAAATTATATTTAGATTGGTTGTACCTAGTAGTTTAGAAAATATTTTTTCAACAATTAAATTAAATATAAGTATGAGTTTAATAGGTGTTATTATGGGAGAATTTTTATCTAGTAAGGCTGGAGTAGGTTATTTAATATTATATGGTACTCAAGTATTTAATTTAAATTTGGTAATGAGTGGTATTATTTTATTATTAGTATTATCATATTTGTTGTACTTAATTATATGTTTAGTAGAAAAAAGAATTTTAAAGCATATATAAAAACTCTGAAGCTTTTCAGAGTTTTATTCATTACCTTTTAAACTTGATACCATATCTATATTTTTTATTTTTTTAGATAACATAAGTGATACTATATATGATACTAAGATTGTACCTATTGTTGCTATTAAATAAGTAGATAGGTTAATGTGTACACTAAAGTCATATGCTTCATCTAAACATGCTTTAAATAACCAACTTGTTAAATAATATCCACTAGGTAAACCTATTATTATTGATATTATAGTAATCCAAATATTTTGTTCTATAAATATATTTTTTATTTTTTTATCTTTAAATCCTAAAACTTTTAATGTAGCAAATTGATATTGTTTTTCACTATATGATAAGATACCCATATTATAAATAATTACTGCTCCTAAAAGTATCGCAAAGAATATAATTAATACTATCATTTTTTTCATCATAGATAACATTTTTTCCATACTTTTTTTAAGTGAGTTAATATCTTGTATTAATTCTATTCCGTCTATTTCTTTAACGTTTTTAAGATTTTTGTTAGTATAGATTGAGTCTGGTTTATAAGTAATATTTAAACTTTCTAAATAATCTTTTGTAATTGTTATATTTTGATTTTGAGGATCTTTATTAAATCCAATTATTTTAGATTCATAATAAGTTTTATCTCCATATATATGCCATTTAATTGTATCGCCAATTTTATAATTATTAAGTTCGGCTAATTTTTCAGTTACATATATACCATTTTTTGAATTTATTTTTATATATGAATCATTTTTATCTTTAAATCTTACTAAATTATTTGCATCAGTTACAAATATATTATTTGTTGTTCTAGTGTTATCTTTATCAAGAATTTCTATACCCAATGTTTCACTTGTATTATTACCATAAGTATTTAATAAATCATTTAATGTATCATCATTTACATTGTCTTTAATAGTTAGTTTATAATTAAAATTATATAATTCGTCAAATTGTAATGATACAAAGTGATTTATACTGTTTAACATTCCAAATGCACATACTATTAATGTACAGCATCCTACTATTCCAATTACTCCAGTAATAGTTCTAAATTTGTTTCTTATTATGTCTCTTATATTCCATTTAGTGTGGAAATTTAATTTTTTAAATATACCTTTTGTTGTAATATTTAAACTACCATTTTTTACTTTAGGTAATTCAGTTCTTAGTGATTCGCTAGGACATTTTTTTAATTCTTTATAGCATGTTAAGTATGTTATTAAAGATATAACTATAATTACTATTAATGATACTAAGTAACTTGTATTATTTATAATAGCAGTTCCATTAGGCATTTCAAAAAATGACATTTCAATACCAACAAATATATTTCCTATTAAATATCTTCCTAAAATGATACCAAATATACTTGCTAGTAAAGATATATAAAATCCATATGATATATAGTGTTTTGATATTTTAGATTTACTAAATCCTAAAGTTTTTAAAGTACCAATTTGTAGTTTTTGATTTTTTACTACTCTTGTCATAGTAGTTATAACTGATAACATTGCTATAAATAAGAATAGTCCTGAAAATATTCCTACATATGATTTTCCTTCATCAATTTCTCCTTGATACATTTCGTATGATGAAGTATCTTCTATTTTTATAGTTGCTAGTGTATCTATTGTATCTTCAATATTATTTTTTACTTTGTCAACATTTGATTTTTTATTAACATCTACCATTAAATAATTGTATGGTATATAGTCTAAATAATTAAAATTTTTAAAGTATGCATTGAATACTTTGTCATCAGTTATGTTATTTTGTTTGATTATTATATCTTTTATATAATCAGATGGTATTTCTTTTGATGATAAGTAAATGAAACCATAATTTTTTTTGTCTGGAATAATTTCTGATGCATCTTTAACATCATATATGTGATCTGGTACATTTATTAAACCAAGTATTTTTTCTTTTAGAATAAATGTATCATATTTAATACTTATTTCGTCTCCAACTTTTAAGTTATTTTCTTCTGCATAGAAGTTATCTAGCCATACACCTTTTTTATTGTAATCAAACTTTTCACCGTCAATTATATAGAATTTTGAAATGTTATTTGATTCTATAAAACTAATTAAATATGTTTTATCTTTATCGTTTGCATCTATTCCTGTTACTACTAATTTTCTTTCAACATCATTTATATTATTTAGATTTTTAACTTTGGTTAAGTCATCTGAAGTAAAATTGGTTCCTAATACGTTTATATCTTGTAAATTGTTGTTTGTATAAAATGTATCAGCTGCTTTTATCATACCGTTCATGTATGCTTCTATACCTGTATAAACCATTATTCCTATTAAAACCATTAAAAATATTGTTATAAATTGAGACTTGTTTTCCAACATGTCACGAAACATTTTTTTTCTTAACATATTACCACACAACCTCATCTATGTCTTTTGGCTTTTTATTTATTTCGTTGCTTTCAATTTTACCATTTTTAAGTCTTATAACTCTATCTGCTATTTCTGCTATTAACGAGTTATGAGTAACTATTACAACTGTATTATTACCATTGTTATCGTCACATTGTTCTTTTAATAATTTTAATACTTCAACACCAGTTTTAGAATCTAGTGCACCAGTAGGTTCATCACATAATAGTAATAATGGATCTTTAGTAATTGCTCTTGCAATTGATACTCTTTGTTGTTCTCCACCAGATAATTGATTTGGGAATTTCTTTAAATGTTTTTCTAAGCCAACTTTTTTTAATACTTCTTTTGCCTTTTTAGGATGTTCTACTATATTATTAACTAATTCTACATTTTCTAATACTGTTAGAGTAGGTAGTATATTATAAAATTGAAATATAAATCCAACATTTTCTGCTCTATATTTTGTTAATTCATTATCATTAAAATTCGATATTAAATTATCTCCAACTTTTATTTTTCCACTTGTTACTGTGTCCATACCTCCTAATAAATTTAATAGGGTAGATTTACCAGCACCTGATGGTCCTAATATACAAACAAATTCACCTTTGTTAATATTAAAACTTACTCCATCTAATGCATTGAATTTTTTTTCACCTACAATGTATGTTTTTTTAACATTATCGAAACTTATTAATTCTTCCATAAAATAACACTCCTTTACAAATGTGATATAAATTTCATATTTATAATTATAGTTATGTAATTAACGATTGTCAATATAAATGTGACAAATATTTCATATTTTCTTGAAACATTATATTAAAAGATTTATAATGTTAGAAAGGAAGTGTAATCATGAGTGAAATACGTATACCAACTCAAGAACGTTCTAAGTTAAAAAGAGAGAAAATAATAAAAAAAGGTTTTGAATTAATGTGTAATAATGGGTATTTTAATACTACTACTAGTGATATAGCAAAATATGCTTCTGTTTCAACCGGTATAATATATCAATATTTTAATGATAAAAAAGATATATTTATAGAGGGATTTAAATATTATTCTGATGATATATTATTTCCTATATTAAATATTTTGAAAGATAATAAAATAAATTATGATAATTTAAGTGATGTATTAGATAAGTTGTTATCTATATTTATAAAGAAACATACGTTAAGTAAAAATGCCCATGAAGAAATGATTGCTTTATCACATTTGGATGATGATATAGGTAAAATATTTTTAAATAATGAAATAGAAACTACTAAAAGAGTATACGAAGTATTATGTAATAATAATATATGTGTTAGCAATATGCTTGAAAAAGTACATATTATAATTGGTATTGTGGAAAATTATTGTCATGAAGTAGTTTATCATAAACATGATATATTAGATTATGATGCTATGAAAAATAGTGTTATAGATATAGTTTGTAATATTTTGGGTATAAAAAAAGGAAAAAATTAAATTTTGTTTTTTTTCCTTTTTTTATAGAATATAGTTATAAGTATAATAAACAATATTATAAAAATTATTAGTACAATATGAGAGTAAGTATCAAATATTGTTAATATTTTAGTCCAGTTATTACCAACCATTTTTCCAGTTATTATTAAGACTGTATTCCATATTAGTGAACCGAATATTGTATATATTAAAAATTTGATGATAGGCATTTCGCTCATTCCAGCAGGTATGCTAATTAAACTTCTAACTATTGGTATGAATCTACAAAAGAATACAGTTTTATTACCTTTAGTATCAAACCATTTATCTGCTTTATCTATATCACTATTTTTTAATCTTAATATTTTTCCTATTTTACCAGATATTATTTTTTTTAATCTTTCTTTATTAAATATTTTTCCTATATAATATAGAACTATTGCACCAATTAATGAACCTAATGTTGATGCTATGATCATAAATATTATATTTAGTTTTGTATATGTAGTCATAAAACCACCAAATAATAATATTACTTCACTTGGTATTGGAGGAAAAATATTTTCAATTGCTATTAGTAAAAATACTCCAAAATAACCGAAACTGTTCATAAATTCAATTATAAAATTTTGCATACTCAAATCTCCTTTATTTAAATATAACATAAAAAATAATAATTATACTTTTTATTAATTATTATTTACATAATTTAAAATAAATGATATATTATATATAGATTGTATATGTGACATAATATTAGTTATATTAATTAATTTTTCCGTATAACCAATCTAATGAAATGTTGTATTTTTTACATATTTGTATAGCGAATGCAGTTAATACTAAAGTTTTGCCTGATTCATAAGCTGATAATGTAGACGATGTAGTATTTAGTTCTGTAGCAAGCGCACGTAAAGTTAAATTATATTTTTTCCTTATAGATTGTAATCGTTTGCCAACTATTACTTTGTCTATTTCCTTATATGTGGAATTATTGTAAGATTTTTTATTTGTAAAATTAAAAATATAATCAAGACTAATTTTATAATAGTTTGATAAATCATTTATTCTTTTTATTGATGGTATATCTGTGCCAGATTCCCATCTACTAATTAGACTTTGAGAAATATTTAAAATATTTGCTAAATCTTTTTGTTTTATATCATTTTCTTCTCTTATAAAAAATATTCTATTTGTATCATAGTTTCACCTTTAAAGTCATTTTCTCATTTAAAAAAATAATTCTAAGTTTTTATAACTATATACGAGCAAATGTGATATAATTAATATTAGTGTAAAAAGGGAGTAGTGTTTATGCTAGATAATAAAAGAGATTATTTTAATAATATATTAATGACTTTGTTATTAGTATTTTTATTTATTTTATTTTTATGTACTTTTATTTTTTTAATAGAAGATATAAGTAGTTTTATAAATTTATCAGAAAGTAATTTATTGAAATTAGAAATAACTATTTTTTCATGTGCAATAATATCTGGTATATTATATTTAATATTACTTTTTAGAAGTAACGATAATTTAAATTATGATAATTATAGTATTGTTGATAAAGAGTATTTAAAGTATTTAAAAGATATAATAAAAGAAAAAGATAAAAGAATTAAGTTATTATCTAAAAATAAATCTAATTAATTTAGATTTTTTCATTATATATTCATATTATTTTTATTAGTTTATGTTATAATAATTTATGAAATTAGGTGATATGATGATATATTTAGATTATGCTGCTAATACACCAGTAGATAAAGATGTTTTAAAAACTTATGTTGATGCTACTTTAAAATATTTTGGAAATCCTAATAGTAGTCATAAAGCTGGAGTTGATGCAAAAAATAAGATAGATGAAGCATCAAGATTTATTGCTAAATATTTTGATATTAAAGAAGAATCTGTTATCTATACTAGTG
>CAKORH010000027.1 GCA_934101235.1 uncultured Bacilli bacterium
GTATAAGTAATAATAATGGTGAAAAAGTAGCAAATATTATTGCAGTGCAATCTAGTCAAATTACAAAAGAAAGTGAAGATTTACAAAAAGAAATAAAAAATATGCTACCAAGTGATAGTTATTTTAGATTTATAAACCCATCACACTTAATATCACTTATAATGACTTTTGGTTACCTAAAAGGCTTAGGAATAAATAAAGTAGTTTATAAAGATTATTTACCATTTAGATATAAGAAAATTATATTAGATAAACAATTAAGCGAAGAAGAAGCATATCGTTATCAAACTAGATTAACTAATAAAACATTATCTACTTTTTTAAGAATTGTATCTAATATGGATGGTATAGAGGTAGAGAGTATGCCTGATGTTGATACTGAGTTACAAATTAAAATAGGTGATATAGTAGTTGGTAAAAATGATTTTTTAACTAATTTATATAATTTAGGTTTAGAATTTGGTAAAAAAAATAAATTAAATGAAAAAGTATTAAATAAATCATTAAAAAATTAAACTTAGTTATGTGTTTAATTTTTTTTTGTTTTCATAAAATTATGTATGGGAGGTGAGGTATGAACGAGTTAAGTAATACTATAACATCTGTTGGTACATATAATAATATAGAAACAGCTTTAACTTCTAATGAACTTGTTATAAATATGATAGAAGGGTTAAAAGTTACTAAAGATGCCGATAAAAAGAATTGGGCTGATGGTGTTTTAACTTTTAAAATTACTGTAGAAAATTTAACAGATATGGCATATACAAATGTAGTAATAACTGATGTATTAGATACTAGTAAGATTGTATTTATTGATAAAAGTGTTGTTATAAATAATGTGACTGCAAGTGATGATGAATATAGTTATAATGATAATACACTTATTATTAATTTAGATAGTGTGGATGCTAATACTACTAGTACCATTACATTTCAAGTTAGCAAAAAGAGTGTATAGATATTTTGTTTTAAAAAATAGTGTTAAATTATTTTATGATAATCATTATATTAAAAGTAATGAAGTAATGGTTATTAGTCCTATAAATAAATATTATTACGATAATACTAGTTGTACATATAATTATTGGAGATTATAAATCACTTTTGTGATTTTTTTCTATACTAGATTATTTATGTTTCATAAAATATAGTGAGGTGTAAATATGGAAGTAATAGATACAAATACAGTAGTAATTAATTCTAGTGATGAATTAAAAAGTGTGTTAGAGGGAGATAATTTATATAATTATATTTATTTTGGTAATGATATTACTTTGAGTAGTGGAATATTAATTAATAATAATAAAACTAATATAACTATTGATGGTACTTATAATAATGTAAGACATAAATATATAGATATGAAAAGTACTAGTTATACTAATACTATAAGAGCTAATAATTTAAATAATTTAATAGTTGTTAAGAATATGGATATTACTGGTAATAATTATTATGGTGTTATTTATGTTTTAGAAGATAATAAATATAAAAGTGTTGTAGTTGAATATAATAATGTAACTTATACTGGAGTACAGATGTGTTTTCATCCTATAGGATTAACTAGATTTATTGATGTAACTGTTACAGTAGAGACTGGTTATGTTACTGGTAATGAAATAGCAGAATGTAATAGTATAGAGATAGGTGGTAATTCTAAATTTATTCATCGTTCTACTGCTAATTCATCATTTTGGTTTAGAAATACTAATCCATCTTTAAAAATATTAAGTAATAGTAATGTTTATTTTGAAAGTATAAGTAGAGAATTATTATATGGAACTACTGAATTGGAATTTGTAGTAGAAAAAAATGCCTTATTTAATATAAGTGCACATAGTGGTTTTGGGTATGGTACATATGGAACTAAAAATACTTTAATAGATGAAAATGCTAAATTAGTTATTAAACAAACTACATCTAATGGTTCTTATGCTACTTGGTATAGTTATGGAAGTATTACAGTTAATAAAAATGCTACATTAGAAATAATTAATAATTATAGTGGTATAACTAGAAATAATTATAATATATATTTTTCTAATTCTAGTGGGGGATTATATTTAAATGAACCTAATGAAATAATATTATTTAACAGTGTAGGTAATACTATATATAGTAGTAATAATATTCCATTTAAGTTTGAATTTAGTAGAATAAATTTATCCAATAATTTAAGTAGTGTAGATAGTGATATAAGTGAAAGTACATTACCTTATTCTTGGTATAAAAAGAATAATTTATCCAGTATTAGTGGTAATTTTAGTAATAGTAAAACTACTATAGTTAGTAGTAATTATGATGAAGAAGAACTTGCTAGTTTACCTAGTTTAGATTTATTTAATATATGTAGTTATAGGTTATTATCTATTGGAAGTATTATATTTCATTTAAATCCAATTACTGATTTAGATACAAGTATAATTGGAGATGCTAATGTCTTATCTTCTATATTAATTAAATATGAAGATGTTAGTGATGTATTTAGTACGTTAGATAGTGGAGAATTTACATATTCGTTATCTAATACTTTAAGTATTGGTACTGTAGTTACATTTAATGTTAAAGAAAAAAATAAACCTATTTATTATACTAAAGAAGTTACTGTAGTTTATAGTGGTGAAATAATAATAGATAGTGTTACTAAAGTTATTTCATTTGATTTAGATCCATTTAAGATTAGTCCTTTGTTATGTCCTCGTAATGAAATATTAGAAATTGATGTATATGATTCTAGAATTAATAGTAGTGATTGGAAGTTATATGTGAGTATAGATCATGATTTAACTAGCTCACTTGGTGATGTACTTACGGATTCGTTAGTATATATTGATGAGAGTAATGTTATTCCGTTAAGTACTGAACGTACGTTAATATATAATGGGGTTAGTAATGGAGGTGTACCGGTTACTACTAAGGTTTCTTTTTTAAAGAATGAAGGTATAGTATTATGTGTTAATAATCCTATAAAGAATAAAGTTAAATATAGTGCTACTCTTACATTTAGTGTTGAATAAAAAAAATAATCGTGAGACTATTTTTTTGATACTTGAAATTTGATTGTTGTACTATTATTTGGTTCTATATCAGTAAGATTTATAGTTAAAGTATTTGTATCTTGATTATATGTATATTCACTTGATGTTGCTTTTACATCATTAATAGTTATACTATCTTCTACAAAAGTTATTAAATTATTATCTAATATATCGGTTATTACTGGAGTAGCGTATGCTTTTTCAGTTTTATTATCTACTACAATTGTATATGTTAAATTACCATCTGCCCATACTTCTTTGTCTGCTGTTTTTGTAATTGTTAAACCATTTAACATTGTAACAACTGATGCAAGTGAAGTTATTTCTGTAGGAATACTATTATATGTACCTACAGAAGAAGTTATATTACTTAATTCTGTTTCCATTATGTCCTCCTTTAATATTTTATGTAATAATTAAATAATTAGTGTAAATTATAAAAATATTATATAATATTTATGGTGGTATAAATGAAAGTATTAACTATAAGAGAACCTTGGGCTAGTTTAATTATTAATGGTTATAAAAAATATGAATTTAGAAGTTGGAAAACTAATTATAGAGGTGTAGTATTAATTCATGCAGGTGCATGTATAGATAAAGATATGTTATATATAGCTGATAAATATAAAATTAATATTTGTCCTGGTGAACTATTGGGTGAAGTAAATATTACTGATTGTATTAAAGTTGATAATAATTTTAATCAAATGCTAAAGAAAGATAATAGTTTAGTTTATCATGGTAATTATTGTGATAATTATGCATGGAAAATAGAGAATGTTAAGAAGTATGATAAGACTATACCTGTTAAAGGTAAGTTAGGACTTTGGAATTATGATAAATAGTATTTTATTTAAATTATCTAAATCTAAGTTTAGAAGTAGCTTTAAGTTAAAAAGTAAAGATATTGAATATATTAATAAAGTTGGTTTAGATAAGATAAAAAGTCAGGCATATGATTTTGTTTCAAAACGTTTAAAAGATGTTAGTAAAGTTAATGATGGTAAACAAACTCCAACTCATGGACATCCAGTTTTTATAGCACAACATGCTACTGCAACATGTTGTAGAGGATGTTTAGAAAAATGGCATAAAATAGATAAAAATAAAATATTAGATGATAAAGATATAGATTATATAGTTAGTGTTATTATGATGTGGATAAATATTGAGTATCATAATTTTGACAAAAATAATAATATATAATATAATTTGTTTATAAATCGATGAGGCAGAATAGTAAATAATTGTTTAATTTTAAAGAGAGTAACTGGTTGGTGTAAAGTTATAGATTGTAATTATTGAATGGGCTGTTAGAGAGACTACCGAAATAATAGTAGGCTAGTACGGAGTTTTCTCTCCGTTATTAAAAGAACTTGTATGATGGTACATGATAACTATTTTTAGGTGGCGTAAGATTAGAAGTCTTATCCTATTTTAGGGTAAGACTTTTTTATATTTTGGAGGTAATTTATGTATTTTTATAAACGATGGTGCGATTTTTTAGTTTTTTGTTTATTATTTGTTTAGGAGGAAAAGTATGAAAAAAATAATATTAACAGGAGAGAGACCAACAGGTCCTTTACATATTGGACATTATGTTGGTACATTAAAATCAAGAGTGAGAATACAAAATGAAGGAGATTATGATGAAATGTATTTGTTTGCTGCAGATAGTCAAGCATTAACAGATAATTTTGATAATCCTAAAAAAATTAAAGATAATATATTTGAAGTTGTATTAGATAATTTAGCATGTGGAATTGATCCAAATAAAGTTAGCTATTTTATACAATCTGAAATACCAGAATTAACGGAATTAACTTATTATTATATGAATTTAGTAACTGTTTCTAGATTATATAGAAATCCAACAGTTAAAGAAGAAATAAAACAAAAGGGTTTTAATGATAGTATACCTGCAGGATTTTTTACTTATCCAGTTAGTCAAGCTGCTGATATTACAGGTTTTAAAGCAACTATTGTACCTTGTGGAGATGATCAATTGCCTATGATAGAACAAACTAGAGAGATTGTTAGAAAATTTAACTCTATTTATGGAGAAACCTTAGTTTTACCACATGAGTTATTACCAAAAAGTGATAATGAAAAAAGATTGGTTGGTATAGATGGTAATTCTAAGATGAGTAAATCATTAAATAATTGTATTTATTTAAAAGATAGTGAAGAAGAAATAAAGAGAAAAGTAATGAGTATGTATACTGATAAAAATCATATTAAGATTAGTGATCCTGGTAGAGTAGAAGGTAATGTAGTATTTACTTATTTAGATGTGTTTTGTAAAGATGATTCATTTGAAAAATATTTACCACAATATAAAAATTTAGATGAATTAAAAGATCATTATAGAAAAGGTGGTTTAGGTGATGTAACAATTAAAAAATTTTTAAATGAAATATTACAAGAAGAATTAAAACCAATTAGAGAAAGAAGAAATAAGTTGGAAAGTAATCCAGAATATATTAAAAAAATATTATATGATGGAACTATGAAAGCTAGAAAAAAAGTACAAGAAACTTTAAAAGAAGTTAAAGATGCAATGATGTTAAATTATTTTAATTAATTTGTTATAATGATATGGGAGTGATGATATGAAAGAAATGCAAAAATCTATTTGGCAAAATAAAATAGATAAAGGGTTTAATACTACTAATGTAGAAAAAGAATTTTGTTTACTTTATGGTGAAGTAAGTGAAGCATATGATGCTTATAGAAAAAAGAAAGATGATTTAGGTAGTGAACTTGCTGATATAGCAATATATTTAATGGGTTTATCTGAAATGTTAGGTTTTGATTTAGAAGATGAAATAAAGAAAAAACATGAAAAAAATGTAAAGAGAGTATATAAAACTATTGATGGTGTAACTACTAGAGTTAGTGATTAAAAAGACATTAGAAATTCTAATGCCTTTTTAAATTAGTGGGTTAAAATTATTTATTGCATCTATTAGTTTAGGATGTCTTATAACAAAATGTATTATTGGATCATTACCTTTAGATATAATTACATAATTATTTAATACACTTGTAACATTTATATTTTTAAATGTACGGTTATTATTATTTATAATTTTATAATTTTTATTATTTTTAGAATAATTTATAGTATCATTATAATGATTTATATATTCTTCATATGTATATTTAATATGTTTATTATAAAAAATATTTTCTAAAGATAAATATATGTTTTCTTTTTTTAAATCATCATTATTTAAATTATATATAGTATCAGTTATGGTATTTGTTTTTAAAATATTTTTTATATTATTAAGTTCAGTATTTTTATATTCTAATATTTTATTTATATCTTCATCATTTATATTATTTCTTTTTAATATTTTAATTAATAGAGTATCATTTATTGTAAATAATGGTAGAGAAGATAATATTCTTTTTCTATCTTTTTTTATGTTGTTATCTTTATTTAAGAATGTATTATAATCATTAATATTTTCTTCTTTATATATGTCCATTAAAGAATTAGATTTATTTAATAATAGTCTTGCTTTTTCTTTATAATATTCTAATTCTTTTTTGTTGTTAGTTAAATAATATTTTCCTTTATTATGATTATTTTTTATACATTCTCCTGTTAGTGCACATGAAGATGATACATAGTTTAAGTGATAATATATAGTATTTTTTAAATCTTTAAAATAATATGGAGATACTTGACCAGTCATATATATTGGTATCCAACTAATTAAACCTAACATCATTTCATTATATGGTCTATCTAAATTATGTATTATATTTAAATGTAGTCCCTTTTTTAAACTAAGTGCTATACCAAACATCCATTTTTTACCGAATTCTAAGTCTTTAGCCATATCTTCCATAGGCATATCACTACACATAAATATATCTCCATTACTTTTAGATAAAACAGTTCCTTTAAAAAAATCTAATTCTCCTTTTTTCATTTCTTCTATACCATAATAGTTTTTAGTTTTTATTATATAGAAGGGAATATTTGGTACTTTTAATTCATCAAATTTAATAGATTTAATATAATCATTTAAATCAAATGTATCTAATACTTTTAAAAAATTATTAGTTTCTTTTTCTTCATCTATTTTATTACTTAATATCCATTCTTTTATATTGTCTATAGTTATGTCATTATTTAATAATTTTTTTAAAGTAGAATTATATTTATCATTATTACATTTTTTATATATAAAGTTAGATAATGAATTTATAAATTCATGTTTATTAGATGGTATTCTATTACCTGTTTTTATTTTAGATAAATATGATGCATCATAATTTAAATAATTAGATAATTCTTTAGCATTTATATTAAATGTATCAATTAATATATTTAAATTATTTTTTATTATTTCAAAATCTAATTCATTATTACTTAATACATTATTAAATTCATTAAATATATCTTCTTCTTTATATTTATTATTAGATAGTGTAGATAGAGAAGAACTTAATATTTTTAATGTTTCTTTATTAGGTATTCTTGATGCATTTCTATATCTACTTATAATAGATTCAGATAAATTAGATTTTTGTGCTAGTTCTTTAGATGTACATTTTATTAATTCTATATATTTATTTAAGATATCATTAAACTCCATAATTCTCACCTTTATTTATAATAACATATATATTATTATTTTAAATAAATTTACTTAATAGTCATTGACTTTTTTGTAAACTATCTTTTAAATTAGTTGCTATTATAATATACTTTATTTAGTAATGCAATAGTATGTTATAAGAATTTTATATTATACTATATATTAAATAGGAGTGTGGTTATATGGCATTAATAAAATGTCCGGAATGTAAAAATAACATAAGTGATAAAGCAGAAAAATGTCCTAAGTGTGGTTATGAATTAAGTGGGAATAATAATAGTGAGAGTAAAAAAATAAAGGGTAAAATAGATTATAAATATGTATTAATTGGTTTATTAATTTTGGTAGTTGGTTTTTATATGTTAAATCAAAGAAATAATAATACAAATACTGGTACTGGTGGTAATGGGGATAATCCTACTACTAATCCATCTAATCCAACTACTCCAGTAGAGACTACACCTGGAACATATAGTGGTTATGTTGTATATAATGATACTAATTTAGGAGTTAGTTATGAAATACCTAGTGGTTATAAAACTTTTATTGATACTGGCAAATTAACTTATGTTGGTAAAAATATAGATGATCAAGGTGCTTCATTTCCATATATAATATTATGTTGGGATGAGAGTTATAATAATCCTACTCAATATTTGAATGCTTTTACTAACGAATTAAGAAAAAGTTATAATGATGTTACTATTACTATAGATATGCTTTCTGGTAATTTAGGTAGTTATTTAGTTTATGGTATTCAATATATGTATACATCAAGTGGACATGTAGTAGTAGATAATAGATATGTAACTGTTATTAATAATAAGATATTTATGATAGGTACTAGGGAAGAGAATACTAATAGTAAAGAAATAAATGATATAGTAAATGTTATGTTTAATACATTAAAGGGAGGTAAATAATGGCTTTAATAAAATGTAAGGAATGTGGAGAAAGTATTTCAAGTAATGCTAAAACTTGTCCTCATTGTGGTTTTAAAAATGATGTTAAGATTTGTCCAGAATGTGGTAAGAAAGTAAAAGATAGTGATATTAATTGTCCTAGTTGTGGATATCCTTTACAAAAAAAGAATGCTACTAATGTAGTAGCTGAAAATTTAGATAAAATAACTGGTGCTAAATCAGAAAGTTATGTAACTTTTAAAGATTTATTTAAAAATACATTTAAGAAACATACTGAAAAAGATTTAGATGATGTGTTTGTATGTGGTAGTGATGCTACTACTCCAGATGTAAAAGATATTAATCCTAAAAATGCTAGTGCATGGGTATATTTAAAGATATTTATATTTTTCTTGATTGCTTATGTTGCACTTCGCATTGGATATATAAATTATGGAAATGAAAATTCTTTACCTGGTTTGGTGGTACTTGGTGCATTTGCTATGCCAGTAACAGTATTAATATTTTTCTTTGAAATTAATGTATTTAAAAATATACCATTTTATAAAGTTTTAAAATATTTTATATTAGGCGGAGCATTAAGTTTAATACTTGCATTATTATTCTTCTCACTTGATATTAATACAGATATAAGTACTTATAATGGAGCTTTAATGGTTGGATTAATTGAGGAAATACCGAAAGC
>CAKORH010000028.1 GCA_934101235.1 uncultured Bacilli bacterium
GTACTATATCCACTCATTTCTTTCATATCATCATCTACTATAATATAATCATACTTCTTACAACTCTTAATTCTATCTATAGCATCCATCCCATATAAAATATGTGAATAACTAATATTATAATTACTTAACTTATTTTTTATTAATTCTACTTCTTTTTTATTTTGACTAACTATTAAAACTTTCTTACTACTATTAATAGCACTTTCATAATTATTTAAAATATTATATTTATTATCTTCATTATGTACTTTTTGATCTATAGTTAATATTACTTTTGTACCTTTACCAGGTTCACTCTTAATAAGTAAATTACCACCTAATACTTTTATTACTTTTTGACATAATTTAGCATTTATTTCTGATTTTTCTAACATAACAATATCATTTTCACTAAATTCACCAGTTTGAGAAAGTATATCATTTATTTTATCTATAGACATACCAACCCCACTATCCATAATAGTAAAAATAACTCTACATACATCATACTTAGTTATTAAATCTACTTTAAATTCTATAAAACCATTATTAGTTTTATTAACAGAATTCATTAAAATAGAATATAATACTTGTTTTATCTTTATAGAATCTCCATAAAGTATTGGCATATTATGAGGAACTTCTTTTCTAAATTCTATATTTTTAGTAATATTCTTTTCAACTCTATTAAATACATCATCATATAAATATTTTAAATTATATCTATTATTAATAATTTTTAATTTATTAGAATCCAAAGAAGTTACATTTAATACATCATTAACTACAAAATCTAATTGTTTAACAGACATATTAATTTCTTTTATATCTTCTTTAATCTCTAATGGAATATCTTTATTAATCATATTATCTGTAATTTTCTCTAATTTTAATAAAGGCTCTCTAACTTCTCCAGTCATTTCAAATAAGAAATTAGATTTATCTTCATAAGTACTTTCTACTAATTCTTTATTTTTATATAATTCTTCTAACATTATTACATCTGGATTTTCAATAGTAAAATACATCATAACAGATATAAAAGCAAAACCAGAATTTATTACAATTAAACCAGGATTAATACTTCTAATTATACATGCAATAATAAGTAAAAATACTAATGCAAATAAAGGATAATATTTACTCTTAGTAACATTCCTAATATTTTTAAATAATGAATAAAAACTAACAATAATTACTATAATAACCGCTAAAACTATAGCATTTGTAGCAGGCCCATAAGAATATGTATACATTTCATCACTATAGTAATATAAAGGTAAAATAAGTACTATAATATTACTAATTAAATATACTAACTTACTTATTAACTTATATTTATTTAAATTTTTATTAAATTTACTATATCTATTAAAAGAAATATAAATAACATAAATACCAAAAGTTATAGGCCACGAAATAAAATACATTAAAAATAATCTATTAACAACAATATTTAAAATTGAAAACAAACTATTTAATTCACGTACTCTAACAAAAAAACAGCAACCTAATTCTAATATAAGTCCAATTAAATTCATTATAATTAATGAACTATATATTTTATTTTCAGTACTTTTAATCTTCTTTTTAGAAGCATATACAATATAAACTAATAATGTATATAAAAAACTAATAATTATAACCGTAAGTCCTATAGCCACAAAAACACACTCCATCTAAAATGATTATAACATAAAAAAGAAAAATAATATCTAATTATTCTTCTTTTAGTTTAACAAAATTAATTTTACCAATCTTAGTTAAAGGTAGACTATCTTTAAATATAAAATCTACAGGTTGTAAGTATTCAGCCAACTTTTCTTCACATAATTTTTTTAATTGTTTTTTTACCTCTTCTTTATTACATCTATCATTTTTTAATACTACAAATGCTTTTGGTAATTCTCCTTGAGTATGTTCAGCATCTTTAACACCTACAACTTTACAAGTATTAACTAATTCATGAGTACATATAACTTCTTCAATAGCAATTGGAAAAACTTTAAATCCATCATATCTAATTATCATTTCTTTCATTCTACCTTTTATAAAAATCTTACCATCACTATCAATATAAGCTAAATCACCTGAATGAACCCATTTAAGACCATCTTTATGTTCTCTAATAAGTTTATTAGTTTCTTCTTCATTATTATAATAGCCAATCATAGTATTTGGTCCAGTTATACAAAGTTCTCCAACTTCTCCATATTTTAATTCTTTATTAGTTTCTGGGTCAAATATAGCCATAGTTATATGATGAAAAGGAATACCAACACTACCTATACTATTTTCACTATCTATTCCAGCAGCACAAACAGCAGCCGCAACTTCACTCATACCATAACCTTTTGATATTTTAAAGTCACAGTGATGTTTAAAGAAGTATTCATTTATAATTTCTTCTCTAGTTTCATCCAATTTATCTCCACCAACTATTGCAGACATTATATAATTTAATGATTCATCTTTTAATACTTTACTATTTACTACACTATCATAATGAGTAGGAACACCTGTCATATGATTAGGTTCATATTTTTTTAACAATCTATCAAATTTATTTGGATCAAATGCTGGAATTAAAATCATTTCCATACCACATATTAAAGGTAAATGTAACCCATTACCAATTCCATATGCTATAAATGGAGGCATAATATTAAGCCATCTATGATTTCTTTCAAAATGATATCCACAAGTTAAAGTCTGATAAGAAGTAGCATTAATATTATCATTAGATAAAACTACACCCTTACTTTTACCAGTAGTACCACCAGTATACACTATAACTAACGGTTTATTATACTCATACTTAGGATATACTTCTTTAATAACTTTACCTTTTCTATCTATACCTAATTTATAAAATTCATTCCAACTAATTATATTAGGATACTTTTTACTAAATCCTTGTTTAATTTTATATAATCTTTTTAATTTTTTAGGCATAGAATCACTAGGTGAAACAGAAATAATTTTCTTAACTTCAGTATGTTTCATTAAATCTTTTACTTTATTAATAGCAACATCTATAACTACAAATACTTTAGATTTAACACTATTTGTATATTCTTCCATTTCTTCACTACTTTTTCTAGGATCTATCATAGTAGCAATAGCACCTATTTTACTTATAGCATAAAACAAATAAACAAATTCAGGTACAGTAGGCAAACATATAGTTACAATTTCACCTTCTTTAACTCCTAATTGCATTAAAGCTAAAGCAGTAATATCAATTTTCTCTATCATTTCTCCATAAGATATTTTATTATCAAAATAATTTAATGCAATTCTATCAGGATAATAATTATTACTACTTAAAACATAATCATAAATAGTCATTTTAGGTATATCACGTTCAATTATATATTTTGGATAATATTTTAACCAAGGTTTATCAATTGAAGCATACCCAGTAATTTTTTCATTTTTCACATACTTTCCCCCTAAGTCACAATTTTTGAACTATAATAATATATTTTTGAAAAAATAAACCAAAAAACGTCTAAAATATCTACTTTTTTGTCTAAAATAAATAATTACTTCACATACATTTATAATATCATAAAAAATTGCATAAAAAAAGCACAATAGGAAAGAAGTAAATCATAACATAATTACAAGACTGCCTAGTAATTGTCGACTGTAAGCGAAAATCGTGTAAAGTTAAATATATAAATATTTCCTATGTGCATAATAATTATAACAATATCTATATAAAAAGTAAATAATAAAACAAATATTTTATATAATAAATTATAAATTATTTTTTTATTCCCTTAGTACCATTAAAATTTTCTAATATATTTGTATCAAAATGATATGTTTTTTTACTTCTCTTTTTATAATCTTTTATACCTAATGTAATTAAATCATCTAATAATTCACTATATGGTTTACCAATAGGTTCCCATAAATAGAATGATAAAGATCCAGGTATAGTATTAGGTTCATTTACAAACACTTCTTCAGTTTTACCATCTATTAAGAAATCAATTCTACATACTCCACTTAAATTTAAAACTTTAAACGCATCTTTACTAATACTTTCTACTTTTTCTCTTAACTTCTTATTTATTTTAGCAGGTATTATTCTACTAGTACTAGCCATACCTTTACTTTTTCCACCAGTTTTCTTAGAATCCCCAATATATTTATCTTCATAAGTTAATATTTCATTATTAGATAATACTTGTTCTATTTCACTAACATTTTGTATTTCACTATTACCAACTACACTACAATTAACTTCTATTAAATTATCTATTGCTTTTTCTACAATAATCTTATCATCATAATTTATAGCATCATTTATTGCTTCTTTTATTTTACTTTCATCCTTAACAAAAGTAATACCTACACTACTACCTAAAGAAGCTGGTTTAACTACAACTGGATATCCCATCTTTTTAATATCTTTTAAATACTTTTCTTCATCATTCATATAATCAATTTCATAAAACCATACATAATCTACTACTGGTATTAAAGAAGATTTAAATACTTGTTTCATTACTACTTTATCTTGTCCTAAACTAGCTCCTAAAACATTAGGTCCAACATAAGGTACTCCTACAGTTTCTAAATAACCAGCTAATGTTCCATCTTCTACATTTTGTCCATGAACTATAGGAAAAGCAATATCTATTTTATCTACAATTTTATTCATCATTCCCTTAGTTTGTATTAAACAATATTCATTATCTATTTTACATAAACTAACACTCTTAGAATTCTTTTTAACACTTTCTAAATCTTTATAAATAGATATATCACTTAAATTTTTACCAGTATACCATACTTTATCTTTTGAAATATAAATAGGTACTACATCATATTTATCTTTATTAATATTACTTATAGCTTGTAAAGCACTAATAATACTTACTTCATGTTCTACACTTTCACCACCAAAAATAACTCCTACTTTTATTTTCATTTATATCCTTCTTTCTTATTCATTAAATATATCAGGTAAATCATTTTCTAATAAAACATATTTTTCTTTTTTAGTTTTTATACTATTTATTATAGAAAAAGCATCCTTAACATCATTTATCACTTTTATTTTATCACTACTATATTTTTTTTCAAGTAAACCATCTAATATAGGTTTAGTTTGTTTTTCACCAACTAATATAACATAATCAGCAACTTCACTAATATATTTACCAAACTGTTTATTTAAATTATATTGTTCACTACCTAATTCTATCATCCCAGGTGTAACAACTATTTTCTCTCCATCCATTAAATTTAATACATCAAGTGCCATCTTAGAACCAACAGGATTAGAATTATAAGCATCATCAATAATAGTATAATTATTCATACGTTTTAATTCTAATCTATGAGTTATAGGTTTAATTCTTTTAACTCCTAATTCTAATTCATTAAAATTCATACCCATATATTTACCAAATGCAATACCCGCAAGTATATTATATATATTAGCTCTACCTAACAGTTTAGTTTTAAAAGTATGTGTTACATTATCTTCTTTAAAATATACATCAAAACTCATACCATCAGAATTAATTTTTATATTACTAGCTTTAATATCAGCATCACTATCTATACCAATCCAAATTATTTTACAATTATTTTTAATCTTATAACTTACTTGATATTCATCATCCATATTAAGTATACCAACACCATCACTAGGAAGACTCTCAATAAGTTCAAATTTACCTTTCTGTATATTTTCTCTACTACCAAATGTTTCTAAATGAGCAGTACCAATACTAGTTATTATTCCATATTTAGGTTTAACTAACTTACATAACTTTTCTATTCTCCCCATTTTAAATGCTCCCATTTCAGCAATAAAAATATCATTAAACTTATCTAAATAATTATTAATAGTTAAAATTAACCCATACTGAGTATTATAATTTAATGGTGTAGCAATAGAATTATATTTAACACTTAAAATATCATTTAATATATTTTTACTACTAGTCTTACCATAACTACCTGTAATTCCTATTACATTAAGATTATTTATAGATCTAATTTTCTTTATTGCTTTATTCTTATAATACAAAAACACACATTTTTCTATAGGCTTATTAACTACATTAGCAAAAAATATAACATAAAAATTTAAAGATACTAACAAACTAAATATTAAATTATATTCATACTTATTTATAATATAACCAACTATACTTAATAAATATAAAATACATACACTACCTACTAAACGTTTAACTCTACTAGTTACTTTTAAAGGTATTTTAACTTGTTCTTTTTTTAATTTATTATTCTCTATAAAAAACAAAACTAAATATAATAATGAACTATAACATAATATATTATTTTTCAAAAATAAATTAATTAAATTTATAACTAACACTATAATATCTAATTTATAAACTTGATTAAAATTTTTATTCCCCCACTTTATATATCTATTATTCTCATTATAAAAATTTTGTTGTAATATATGTAAATTTTTTTTTGTTCTTACAAATAAGTATAAAAACGAAAATAATATATTAAATACAACTAAATACATAATATCACTCCTTAATATCAAAGAAACTATATAATACACTAACTACTTGGTTTAATCTTTCTAAATAAGCATAATGAGTAGCTCCCTCATACACTACTACACCAGCATCTTTAATTAAACTCTCTAATTCATATGCTCTTTTTAATGGAACAGCAGTATCAAGTGTTCCCCAAATTAGTAATGTAGGTGCTTCTATCTTTTTTATATCTTCAACCATATCTACATTAATGGATTCTACCATAACACCCCTCATTATTTCACTTGCTTTTTTATAATCACTACTTCCAATAAAATTTTTCATAATATTAGCAATCCATCTTAGTCCCCATATTTTCTTTAATTTTTTATATATTATAGTTTTTTTAGGTAACTTAGTAAGTTCTTTACAATATGGACTTGCTAAACATACTAACTTTTCTACTTTATAAATAGATGAATATATCAAAGATATTCTACCACCAAACGAATGCCCAATTAAAATAATCTTCTTTAAACCCAACTCTACAAATAATTCATGTAATACATTACTATAATCATATACACTCCAAACTTCTTTTGGTTCATCACTCTTACCAAAACCCGGTAAATCTATATATAAAATATTATAATATTTATTAAACTTTTCACCTAATGGCTTCATCATTTCTATATTTTGACCCCAGCCATGTAATAAAACAATAGTAGTATCTTTATTAATATCATTATATTCATAATTAATATTAACTCCCCTAACTTTTTTAAGCATATAAAAACACTCCTTTATACATATTATATTTTATAACTTCAATTAATTAAATAAAAATAATAAAAAAGTTACAAAAATAATGAAAATATAGTTAAAAAACTGTAAACATGTTATAATACAAAACAGGTGATGTATATGAATTCTAACAAAAAAGATGTAAATGATTATTTTAAATGGATTAGACGTTATTATCTAGAATTAATGAAAAAGAAAAAAAAAGAAATAGAAAAAATCAAAAAGAAAAATGAAGAAATAGAAATAATAAGAAAGAAAAAACAACAAGAATATGAAAATGTAATAAATAATCAAATAGAATCAAAAAAAGCAAAAGTAGAAAACTCACGTAAAAAAGTAGAAGAAAAAAAAGAAATAAAAAAGAAAACAACCCTAAAAGAAGCAACAACTAAATTAAATAACCCTACTATCAACAAAACAAGAGCTATAAACATAGAATTAGAAAGAAAAAGAAAACTTGAAGAACAAAAGAAAAAAGATTTAGAAAAAATCAAAAAATTAAATGAATTGAAAAAATTAGAAGATGATAAGAAAAAAAATGAAGAAAAAAAGAAACTAGAAGAAGAAAAAAAGAAACAACAAGAACGAAAGAAAAAAGTTGAAGACCAAAAGAAAAAAGATGAACAAAAAAACAAGACTAAAGAAGAAAAAGAAAATAATAATGAAGTAAATAAAGACAATTTAAAAAATAATGCTAACAATAAAAACATAAACAAGCAAGTAAACAACGAAGAAAAAAAGAAAAACGGAACTAAAAAAGAAAACGAAAAAGAACAAAATAAAAAAACTGATAATAAAGAAAAAGAAAATAACAATGTAGCAAAACAAGAAAACAAAGAAAAAGACAGCAAAGAAAAGGATTCAAAAGTCAAGAATGATAAAGACCAAAAAGATCTAGAAAATAATAAAGAATCAAAAATTAATAATGATAAAACAAATGTTGAAAATAAAAAAGAAAAAGATGAAACTAAAGACAACAAAGATAAAAAAGAAATAGATGACAAAAATAAATCAAAAGAACAAAATAAAACTACTGAAGAAAAAAATGAAAAAGTAACTAAAAAAAGTGAAAAAGAAATAGAATTAGAAAACATAGAAAAAATTGGATTAGCAAATTTTATTAAAACAATAAACAAAAAAATAAATGATGATTATAAATCTTTAAATGATTTAGATATGGAAAATCATAGAATAACTCAAGAATTAGAAAATGCTCGCGAAGTTAGTGATATAAATAAATTAATTGATAGACTTAAAGGAAATCAAAATAAAATAGATGCTATAATAAATAGAATTAATGGTATCGAAAACGGTAATATAATAAGCGACGTATATGAATATTCTAAAGAAAAACCAAAAGAATTAAAAGAATTCATAAAAATATTAGAAAAAGAAAAAAATAATACAAGATATATTGATACTATATACAAACCTAACTTTAAAGATAAATTAGATTATACTGACAGAGTAAATAGAATCAAAATAAATACTAATAAAAAAGAACAAGAATTAATATCAAAAAAAGATTCTTTTGAAAATTTAAATGATAAAGAACAAGAAAACGATAATCAAATAGAAAATTTTAATAAAAAAAGATATCATTTTGAAGATTTAGCTCTTAAATTTCAAATTTCTATATCAAATTTTGAAAATAAAGTAAATAACATTTCAGTAAAAGAAGAAGTTATAAAAAAATATTTTTTAAATGGTATAGAAATAAAAAATAATCTACAACTAAAAAGAATTGCAATGAGCATGTATAATGAAGAAAATGGAAAATCAATAGAACAAATATATAATGAATTACAAAGTAAATTATACATAGTAGCT
>CAKORH010000029.1 GCA_934101235.1 uncultured Bacilli bacterium
CTATGGAACTTAATGTGCCAGTAATAGCACTTGCACAATTATCTCGTAGTGTAGAATTACGTGAAAATAAAAGACCAATTATGAGTGATTTAAGGGAATCTGGTTCTATTGAACAAGATGCAGATATAGTAGCATTTCTTTATAGAGATGATTATTATAATAAGAGTGCTCAAGAACAAACTAATATTAGTGTTACTGAGTTAATTGTTGGAAAACACCGTAATGGTAATACTGGTACTATTGAATTATTATTTGAAAGAAATATGAGTAATTTTAGAAATTATTTAAAGAAAGCCGAAGAAAGTTAAGGTGAATAAATGAATACTTTTAATAGAATTATGGGGGTTGTTATAACATTTTTTATAAGTGTAATAGTGTTTTTTATGGGAGTAAAAGTTAAGGCTGAAGGTACACCTAATAGTTTATTTTTAGTATATTTAAATGGTGATAAATTAGGATTGATAGATAATAAACAAAAACTTTTAGATTTAATTGATAAAGAACAAAGTGAATTAAAAAATAAGTATGATGTAGATAAAGTATATCCACCTAGTGGTTTAGATATACAAAGTGTATTAACTTATGATAATGATGTTAAATCTGTTCAATCTATTTATGATGAAATTAAAGATAAAGAGCCATTTACTATTAGTGGTTATAAAGTAACTATTATACCAGGTGATGATGTAGTAAGAAATGAAGGAGAAGAAAGTACTGAGGAACGTAAAACTATTGTATTAAATGTTTTAAGAAAGAAAGATTTTGAAGAAGGTTTTTATAATACAGTTGCTGCGTTTGTTGGTACTGATGAATTAGAAAGATATAAAAACAATACTCAATTGGAAGTTGTTGAAACTGGTTCTACAATAAAAAATGTATATTGGAAAGAAGATATAAAAATAAAAAAAGATTATTTAAGTACAGAAGAGTATATATATACTAATAGTAGTGATATAAGTAAATATTTATTATTTGGTACTTTAAAAGATGGACCTAAATATACAGTTAAAGATGGAGATAATATTAAGAGTGTTGCAACAGCTAATAATTTAAACGTTGACGAATTTTTAGTTGCTAATCCAGAATTTTCTAGTGCCAATGTATTATTAACTGCTGGTCAAAAAGTTAATACTGCACTTATTTCGCCTTTAGTAAATATAGTTTATGAAGTTCAAAAAATAGAAGATGTTGAAGTTCCATATGAAACTGAATATCAGGATGATGATACTAGTTATCAGGGCACTAATGAAACTTTACAAGAGGGAGTTAATGGAGAAGCAAGAGTAACAGAAGAAATTCAATATATTAACGGTGAAATTCAAGGATTATATATTAGTAATTCTAGAGATTTATCACCATCAGTAAACAAAATAGTAAAAAGAGGTACTAAATCTTATGCAAGTAGTGACGGTCCATATGTTTATTATGATAAACCTTTAACTAATGATTCATGGCAATGGCCTACTATAAGTCCTTATATTATTACAAGTCACTTATCATGGCGTTGGGGAAGAATGCATGAAGGAATAGATATTTCTGGTTGTGGATATGGATCTCCAATTTACTCAGTTGCAGATGGTGTTGTAAGTGAAGCAGGTTATTATTCTTCTAATGGTAATTATGTTGTTGTAAGTCATGGTAATGATTATTATACTATTTACATGCATTTAGCAAAATATACTGTAAGTGTAGGACAAAATGTTAGTAAGGGACAACAGGTAGGTACTATGGGAAATTCAGGAAGAAGTACTGGTACTCATTTACATTTAGGTGTATTTAAAGGATATCCTTATAGAGGAGGAACTGTTCTAGATCCATGTAACAGTATATTTAAATGTTAGTTAGTGTTTTGGCAAGTGGTTCTAAAGGAAATACTACTTTGGTACAAACTAAGAAATTAAATATTTTAATTGATGCTGGTATGAATATGAAATATATTAAAGAAAGATTAAATGAATTTAATCTTTCTCCTGATGATATAGATTATATATTTTTAACACATACACATAAAGATCATATAGGCGCATTAGAAATATTTTTAAAGAAATACAATCCTACTTTATGTCTAGGAGCAAAAATGATTGATGATTTAGAATTTTTGAATGGCTATGATAATATTTTAGTATTAGATAGTATGTTAGAATTAGAAGATACTTTGGTAGAAACTATTAAGACTAGTCATGATACTAGTGAATCATTTGGTTATGTATTTACAAGTGATAATTCTTCATTGGTATATATAACTGATACGGGTTATATTAATGCAAAATATTTTAATAAATTGAGAAATAAAACTATGTATGTTATGGAAAGTAATCATGATGTAGAAATGTTAATACATGGTAATAGACCACAATGGTTAAAACAACGTATTTTAAGTGATAAAGGCCATTTATCAAATCAATCTTCTGCTTTTTATTTATCTAAATTGATAGGTGATAATACTAAGTATGTTGTTTTGGCACATTTAAGCCAAGATAATAATACACCTTTAATTGCTATAGATACTTTAAAATCAGTATTAAAAGAATATGGAGTTGATTTTAGTAATTATAGTGTTGCTAAACAAAATGAGAAAACGGAGAATTTTAATATATGATAAAAGTAATATGTGTTGGGAAATTAAAAGAGAAGTATGTAAGTGAGTTTGTTAATGATTATTTAAATAGAATTAATAAATATCATAAAATAAATTTAATTGAGTTAAAAGATAGTGGTATAGATAGTGAAGGAATTAGTATTCTTAAAAATATTAGTAATAAGGAATTTGTAGTTACTTTAGAAATAGAAGGTAATAAATTAAATAGTATAGAGTTTAGTAAAAAGATAGATAATTGGTTAATGAATTATAGTGATATAACTTTTGTAATTGGTGGTTCTAATGGAATTGATTGTAATGTTAAGAATAGATCAAATTATTCATTATCTTTTAGTGATATGACATTTCCACATGGAGTATTTAGAGGAATGTTATTAGAACAGATTTATAGAAGTTTTAAAATATTAAATAATGAAACTTATCATAAGTAGGTGATGTAATGCATATAGGTAATGATTGGGATATTGTTTTAAAAGATATATTTGAATCGGAAAAATTTAGAAATTTAATAATTAGAGTAAATGAAGAATATAGACGTGATACTTGTTTTCCAATAAAACAAAACGTATTTAATGCTATTAAATTAACACCATATAAAGATGTTAAAGTTGTAATAGTTGGACAGGATCCATATCATGGAGTAGGTGAGGCTCATGGATTATCATTTAGTGTTTTGTGTCCTAAGCTACCACCTAGTTTACAAAATATTTATAAGGAATTATATGATGATTTAGGTATTGTTCCTAGTAAAAAAGGTGATTTAACTTGTTGGGCTAAAGAAGGAGTTTTACTATTGAATAGTGTATTAACTGTTAAAAAAGATTGTCCAGCAAGCCATAAAAATTTGGGATGGCAAGATTTTACAGATGAAATTATTAAAAGAATCGAAAAGAAAGATGATGTTGTAGTTTATATTTTGTGGGGTAATTTTGCTAAAGGTAAGAAAGAATTGATTACTAATCCTAAACATTATGTTATTGAAAGCGCACATCCTAGTCCTTTTAGTGCAAGATATGGCTTTTTTGGAAGTAGACCATTTAGTAGAACTAATGAAATTTTAGAACGTAATGGTAAAGAAAAAATTGATTGGGAAGTTAAATAACTTCTCTTTTTTGTATATTTGAGTGTAAATTGATAGTGTAAATCTAGTTTCAACTTATTGAAAATAAATGTGTAAAGTAATATATTTATAGTAGCAAGAATAAAATATTGCTAAGGGTTGGTTAGTTTAGCACTAATTCGTTCAAAAAAAGAGTAGCTTTAATAGTTACTCTTTTTTAGTGTTTTCAAATAAATATCTATAGTAATCTTTTTCAAGTATGTATTTACTCATATTTATTCTATTGTTTACTTCATTGTTAATTGTTTTAATATAATCTGTATAATCATTTGTATCATTTTCATCATTTTTAATAAATGTGTTAGTTGAAGCAAAATATTTACCTTTATCACTAACCCAGCTATTATTATTAAATATTGCTAATCCTTCACTATCTGATAATATATCTTTACCAATTATTAATCTTGAATCATAATTTATTCCAAATAAGTTTAATAATGTTGGTAAAACGTCAATTTGGCTACCTACTTTTTCAATAGTAGTTTTTTTTGTTTTGTTATTCCATAATATGAAACTACTATGATTTATTTCAATAGTATCATCTCTAGTATATGAAGATGCTTTATTTATATCATTGATTGATAAATCATATGGATAATGGTCTCCTACTAATGCAATAACTGTATCATCTAATATACCTTCTTTTTCTAATTTGTCTATTAATGTTTTTAATGCATTATCTAATTCTATTTGAGTTGCAATATATGCTTTTACGTTTTCTGGATAATTTAAATCTTGAACTTTATCTTTGTACTTTTTACTCATTGCATTATTCCAATCGTATGACATATGTCCACTTACAGTTACATAGTATGTCATAAAAGGAATTTTACTGTCTTTATAATCATCTATTGTTGCTTCAATCATTTCTGTGTCACTTTGTGGCCAAATATTACAATTAATTTTTGTTTCTAATCCATTACCACAACCAACATAATTATTAAATCCTAAAGCATTTAAATATTTATCTCTGTTTTGAAAATTATATTGATTATTATGGTATGCGTTTACTAAATATCCTTCATTGTTAAATACATTGCCAAGTCCATATTCATAATAATTAGTTCCTTTTCTCCATACATTACTAAGTAAACTTATGTGTGGATATAAACCTGTTAATTCTTGAAACTCTCCACCTATAGTACTTAATATTACTGGTGAATAGTAATTTTCAAATACAAATGATTCATTAGTCAATTTATATAGTGTAGGAGTTAATTCTTTTGAAATTGCAAAAGAATTAAAACTTTCAGCCATAAATAATATTAAATTTTTACCTTTATACTTTCCAGTATATTTATTTTGATTAGTTGGTTCGCTATTTTTAAAATAATTATTCATTGTTATTAATTTATTATCATTTGTTTTATTTGATAATTCGTCAAAATCTATGTTAGTTACGTTATATTTTATTTCTTCTTTGTTATCTTTTTCATCATTTTTATTATCGTTTTCAATACTAGTAACTGTAATGTTTATATTTTTATCTTTAAATTTAAATATTAAGTTTTTAAATTCTAAATTAGTTGCAATAGATACTCCTGTTTTTTCTATTAATAATGAATTATTAGAAATATTAAAATATAAATTATAAATTGAGTATTGCTTTTTGTTTTTTATAAATAATGTTCCATAAAATATTATAGTTGAAAGTATTAATATTATTATGTATTTAATAATGTTCTTTTTATTCTTATTTATATAACTTATATTATTTTTTATAAAGAACGATAATATAAATGGTATAAGTAATAAAATCATTTTAAATATATTATCATATATAGTTTTGAATGCATCACTCATAAATGATGTTACTTGATTTGATAAACCTAATGTATCTATTGAAAAGAATACTCCGAATTTTGATTTGAATACAACATTTAATGCATATATGAACCATATTATAAATAACAATATTTTTGTTATTATTTTATTTACTTTTTCATTAAATAATGATGTTATTATTGTTAATAGTATAGAGATTGGTACTAAATATATCAATACATATATGAATGTTACTGGAAATAATTTGTTTGTTACTAATGCTCTAAATGTAATTTCTGAGAATAGTAGTGTTATGTAAAATATAAAAACTATATTTATACTAAATTTTTGCTTAAAAATATTTATTTTATTATTATTATTAATTTTTTCAATTTTATTAATTATTTCTTTTGTATTTTTCGATTCTATTTTTTTATTTGTTATTTTTTTATTGTCTATTTCTTTGTTTATTTTATTTATATTGTTTATATTATTTTTGGTAGTTTTTTTGTTTTTTGTATTCTTTTTATTTTTTTTCTTTTTCTTTGACATGTAATAATCACAACCTTTTTATTCAAATATTATACTAATATTTTATTAAATAATAAAGAAAAAATTAAAGTTTAAAATCTTTAATTTCATCATCAAACATATTTTTACCATCAAAATAGTTTCTTAATTTAATTTTATGAATTTTTGCTATTAAATTTGTTGGAAATTTTTTGATTATTAAGTTAATTTCTGTGGTGTATTTATTATAAAATGATTTAGCAGCTTCTAAGATTTCATCACTATCTTTTAATGAATTAACTATTTCATTATATTCTTCATTATCATCTAATGATTTGTGATCACTTTTTACTTTTGCGATTAGATTTTCACCTTCTGTAATTTTTCTATCCATTTCAAAATTTGATATTTGATCAGATTTAATTTTTTCTAATTCTTTGAAATATGTTATTTCTTTTTTTAGAAGTTTATTTATTATATTTGAACTTTTCATTATTAAATCATATTTATTTCTTAATTCTTCATCTATTATATGTTCTGATTCATTTATTTTTATATTCATAGATTGTAATTTATTATAGTTAAAAATATATGTTATTATTATTGCACTTATAATTATTAAAATTGCTAAAATAATTATTAAGATTATCCACTTCATATTATCACCTAGATTAATTATAGCATAAAGTATTAAAATATTGTAAAATATTTGTGGGTGATTTTTATGAAAATAAAGAGAGTTATAGTAGGTATGTTACATACTAATTGTTATATATTGGAAAAAGATGGTGAGGCATTAATAATAGATCCTGGAGATGATTTTAATTTAATAAAGAATAGTACGAATTTAAAAGTAGTTGGTGTTCTTTTAACTCATAAACATTTTGATCATATGGGTGCTTTAAATGAATGTATTAATTATTATAATGTTCCATTATATAGTAAAGAAACAATTAATAGCAATGAAATAACTGTTGGATGTTTTAATTTTAAAGTGATTGATAATTTTGGACATACAACGGATTCTGTTAGTTTTATATTTGATGATATTATGTTTAGTGGAGATTTTGTATTTGAGGGTACAATAGGTAGAGTAGATTTTGGTGGAGATATGAATGCTATGAAAGAAAGTATAAAAACATTGTTAAAGTCAGATATTAATTATACTATTTATCCTGGACATGGTAATAAAACTAAATTAGATGATGAAAGAAATAATTTATTAAAATATATATAATAAAAAATACATAAGTAAAAAATATTTATGTATTTTTTGTTTTTATATTGAATAGTTTATTCTTTCTTCAAATTCTACATAGTTTAAATAAATCATTAAAATTAAGTACCATTTTCCTGTTGATGGATCACTTATTATTAAGTGATCTCTACCTGCTTGTTCTATAATTCCTGTATATACTGAGTCTTTCCAGTCTATAGAGTCAGGGTAAGATACATAGGCTTTTATTTTTTTACCTTTATTTAATCTTAGTATGTTTTCTATGTAACTTTGTTCCATTGGCAAGTCTTGTTGTCCTACTGGAACTATGTTGTCCTGATAGTTATTTGAAGTAGCAGTAGGAAAAGTCGGATTTTGATAATATGTTCCGTTCATTTTTGTCACCTCATAAAATATATATGTGTGATTTTGTTTAAATATTCTTTTTGTTGATTTTTTATTAAAATCTCGATATACTAGTGAGCGAAAGAAGTTGATTATTTTATGCGTGAATTTACGGATCAAGAAATAGTAAGAAGAGAAAAAGCAGAAAAGATACGCGAAATGGGAATGGATCCATTTGGAAGTAGATTTGAAAGAACTGCTTATAATTCTGAAATAAGTGAAAAATATAAAGATGTAGAACATGATGAATTCGAAAATATTAATGATGAATTTACTGTTGCTGGTAGAATTATGTTTATTAGAAAAATGGGTAAGGCATCATTCTTTTCTATACAAGATAAAACAGGTAAGATGCAAGTATATATATCTATTAATGATGTAGGTGAAGATGTTTATAATTTATTTAAGAGTGCCGATTTAGGAGATATAGTTGGTGTACGTGGAAAAGTTATGAAAACTAGAACAGGTGAAGTAACTTTGAAGTGTTTAGAATATACACATTTAGTAAAATCTTTAAGACCATTACCTGAAAAATTTCATGGATTAACTGATATTGAAGAAAGATATAGAAGACGTTATGTAGATTTAATTATGAATGAAGATTCTAAAAATATTGCATTTATGCGTCCTAAAATAATTAGATGTATACAAAATTTTATGGATGGACGTGGATTTACAGAGGTTGAAACACCAGTTTTAACTACTTTATTAACTGGTGCTAGTGCAAGACCTTTTGTTACTCATCATAATACTCAAGATTTAGATATGTATTTACGTATTGCTTTAGAATTGCCATTAAAAAGGTTATTAGTAGGTGGTATGGAAGCAGTATATGAAATAGGTAGAGTATTTAGAAATGAAGGAATGGATCCAAAACATAATCCAGAATTTACATTAATGGAAGCATATTTAGCATATTCTGATTTAGAAGGTATGATGGAATTAACTGAAAATATGTTTAAGAGTATTGCTAAAAATGTGGTTGGAAAATATGAATATGATTGGTGTGGTGACCATATTGATTTAAGTGGTGAATGGAAGAGAATTAGTATGGTTGATGCAATAAAAGAACAAACTGGAATAGATTTTAAGAAAGAAATGACAGTAGAAGAAGCAATGAAGTTAGCAGATGAACATGGAATTGAAGTATTAGAACATCAACAAAATGTTGGACATATAATAAATTTATTCTTTGAAAAATATGTTGAAGAAACATTAATTCAACCAACTTTCCTTTATGGACATCCAGTAGAAATTTCTCCTTTAACTAAGAAAAATCCAGAAGATCCTAGATTTGTTGATAGATTTGAATTATTTATAGGTGGTAAAGAATTTGCTAATGCTTATACTGAATTAAATGATCCGATAGATCAATTAGAAAGATTTACTGAACAATTAAAAGAAAGAAATTTAGGAAATGATGAAGCGAATGATATAGATATGGACTTTATTG
>CAKORH010000030.1 GCA_934101235.1 uncultured Bacilli bacterium
TGACATATGTAACATTACAAAAATATTATCAACCTTTGTTTTAAATTTACTATCAGAAAATTCTTTATCATATTTTAATAATTCATCCATAACATTCATTCCTATCTCTGTTGTTTCATTTCTTTTTTTACCAATGTCCATTTTGCTTCATTATTAACTATTACAGAATTACAGTATTCACATTTTCCACCAGAATTTATATCAATATTAGCACCACAATTTGGACACTTATCAATATGTTTTCCACTAATATCTTTTGTAAATGTTAATTCATAAACGTAATGCATTTTTCTATTTTTATTTCCCCTAACTACTTTATTACTACTGTCTACTAAATAATCATAACATTCAACTGTCATTACAGTTGTTACAGTTTCTATATTATTTTCTATATTAATATCAGTTACTATATTAGTAATATAAGAAATATTTTCCATTATATTTTTTTGACCCTTAACTTTTAAAGTATCTAATTGCATACTATACATATTATACATTTCATCACTTACTAATTCTCTAATAGTATCATAATCAAAATTCATCCATGCAGTTTGTAATTCTTTATATAAGTTAAAAGCCTCAGTATTAAATTTAACTTTATCAAAACTTGAATCAACTTTCCAAATTTCATCGTCACTTAAAGGTTTAGCATAATAGCTTGAACTATAAGTAGTGCTACTATTACCAATATTTTTATTATTACATACAATAATTATAACAACTACTACTATAACAACAACAATAAATCCTCCGATTGAAAGATCTCCACTTCCAGAAGAACTACTACTTCCACTGTCCCAACTAGAACCAGAATCCCAACTAGAACCGGAGTCCCAACTACTACCTCCACTATCCCAACTTGAATCAAAGCCACTATCTGCTTTTATCATTGCTGGTTTATACACAAAAACTAATCCTAATAATAAAATCAAACATACATATAATACTTTATTTTTCATTTTTTACTCCTTTTTTCTTTTCATTTATTTTTTTTTAGAATATTCATAGCAAATACATGCCATTAAAATTAATAATAAGCATACTATTGATACAATAAGATATTCACCTTTATATACAAGATACATTTCAACAAGCGTTATAATTCCAGAAAAAGCAATTGCTAAAAAATCAAATAATTTACCTTTTGCAATATAACAAGATAAAACATAATATATGGAACATGTTGTTATAAATATTGGTACCACATAAAGTGTTATAACTATTTTTTTGGAAAATGAAATATCGTCATCATTATCCCAGCTGCTACCGTAACTACTACTTTCACTATCCCAACTTGAATCAAAACCACTATCTGCTTTTATAAATGTTGGCCGTAAAATAAATGATAGTGCGATTAATAAAATCCCAATCAAATATAAACTTCTATTCATAATTTTTTATTCTCCTACAATAAAAATTATAACAAAATATTTAAAAATAACCAATCATTTTTTATTTTTTTAGTATATCTCTCGCAGCAACTAATCCTGTAGCGGCAGCTGTGACTATATTTCCAGCCTTACCAGAACCATCACCTATAAAATATATATCTTCATTTTCTAATTTAAATTTATTATTTGTTTCTATTTCATTGCTAAAAAATTTAATTTCTGGTCCATACAATAATGTATCGTCATTATTAACACCTGGTATTATTTTATCTAATTTTTCTAATCCTTCTAATATATTTGTAACTATTCTATGAGGCAATACTAAAGATAAATCACCAGCTACACAATCTTTTAAAGTTGGCTCAGTATACCCTTTATCTATTTTACTCCAAGTACTTCTACGACCTTTTCTTAAATCTTTTAAACGTTGAATTATAGGTTTTCCATCTCCCAATACATTTGCAATTCTTGCAATAGATTCACCATATTCACGCGTATTTGTAACTGGTTCAGTTAAAGTTACTTTAGAAATAAAAGCAAAATTACTATTATTAGATTTAATTTCTTTTAATGAATGACCATTTACACATATGTATCCATAATAATTTTCTTTAGTAACAAAACCTCCAGGATTAGTACAAAAAGTTCTTATTTCATCATTATGAGTATCAGTTTTAATAAATATAGTAGGATCATATATGATATTACAAAAATCTTCCAATATATCTTTTCTAACTTCAACTCTTACACCAATTTCTATACTTTGAGATAAATAAGGAATTTTATACTTATCTGCAATTTCTTGTATCCACTTAGCACCAGTTCTACCTGGAGCAACTATAACTTTTTTTGCTATTATTTCTTCCTTTTTACTAACTAACTTATAACTATCTTTTTCTTTAACTATATCAAGTACATCAAAGTTTTCTTTTAATTCTACACCTTTTTCTTCTAGATAATTTGAAAAATCCTCAATATATTTAGGTAATTTATCAGAACCTAAATGTTTTTGTTTTATCAAAAGTAATCTTCCACCATTTATAGTTACTTGTTTTTTTAACTTTAATGCTTCATCCATATTACTAGGATAAACATCACTATCCATACCAAATTTTGTAAATATTTCTTCAGTATCATCTATCAATTTATATGCTTCACTTTCACTCATATATTTAAACAAATCGGATTTGCCTAATTTAGGAATAAAATTTAATTTACCATCAGAAAAAGTACCAGCACCACCATAACCATTCAAAATATTACACATTCTACAATTAACACACTTACCATTTTTAGCCATTGGACAACTTCTTTTTAAAGCTTTCTTACCTCTATCTACTAAAACAACTTTTAAATTCTTATTATTGGTAATTAATTCATATGCAGCAAATAATCCAGCAGGTCCAGCACCTATTATAGCAACATCTACCATATAACCACTCCCATCATACTATCTTACATATTTATAATATCATATATTTTTATTCTTTTACTATAGAAACTAACTCTTTGTTTTCAAATTTCAAATATTTAGTTGCAATTTTATTCATAAAATATCTATCATGGCTTACAAATAATATAGTACCATCAAAATCTTCTAACTGCTTAATTTTCTCTTTCATAGCCTTTATCTCTTTTTGTTGATTTTTATAATCTTTAAATTCTATTAATAATCTATTTTTATACTCTATTTTATAGTAATCATAATTACCATAATAAATATTAACTTTATTATTTTCTAATAACACTATCTTATTTGCTACTCTATTTATAAAATATCTATCATGACTTACAAATAAAACAGTTCCTTTATAATTATTTAAATATTTTTCCAACAAATTAAGTTTATCTATATCCAAATGATTAGTAGGTTCATCCAAAAGTAAAATATCCACTCCTCCTACTATTATAGATACAAACTTAATAATTGTTTTTTGCCCTCCACTCAAATCTTTATATCTTTTATCTAATAAATTCATATCAATATTAAAATCTTTAAGTATTTTTAATATTTTACTGTCTAATTCATAACCTCCACTTCTTATATATTGTTCTTGAATTTTATAATATTTATTAAATATTTTTTCATCATAACAATTACTAAGTTTTTTCTCTAATAAGTTCATCTTATTTTTCATATCAATTATATTTTTTACATTTGAAAACACTATATCCTTAACTAATAAATTATCATTATAATATTCATTTTCTTGTTTTAAATAACCCAACTTACTATTATTTCTTATACTAATTGTACCATTATCAACATTTTCTATACCTGCAATCATATTTAATATTGTTGTTTTACCACAACCATTTTTTCCTATCAAACATACGCTTTCATTACTTTTTATATCAAAACTTATATTCTCAAAAAGTTTACCAAAACCAAAACTTTTTGATATTTTATTTATTCCTATTTCTATCATATCACTCACTCCTTAAAAAACACGAAAAAAGACTATACGCAAATCTGTATAGTCTTAAATATATACAGAGATGCAGGCACGAAAAAAATTCACACCATGCATCTAATTTTTTTAAGTTAGATTAATGGTGTGATATCATATGTATACATAATTACTCTATTATAATAATTAAACATATATATCACTCCAAAAAAAATATATCACACTATTCTATTTTATACAAGCAATTTTTATAACATACAAAAACCCATTATCAAAAAAAATGGGTTTTATCATACTATTAATATGAATTAAAACAAATATCTAATTTTCTATTTTATATGTAGTACCTTCTCTAGTATCAATCAAAATAATACCTTCTTTAGATAAATCATCTCTTATTTTATCAGCTAATTCAAAATCTTTATTTTTCTTAGCTTCTTTTCTCTCTTCTATTTTAGACATTATATAATCGTGTCTACTATCAACTGCTTCATTATTATCATTTATTAAATCTAAACTAAATACTTTATCAAAATTCTTAATTAATTCTAACTTAGTATTACCATTTAATTCATCATTTTTTATTACATCATATAATAATGAAATTGCATTAGCAGTATTTAAATCATCACTTATATAATCAATAAATTGTTTATTATATTTATCAAATAATTCATTATCTATATTTCCTTCTTTAGGTATATTATTAATTTTATTCAATAATTTTTTATAAGCATTTGATGCGATATCTAAATTATCAAAACTAAACACCAACTGCTTTCTATAATGACTATTTAAACATAAATATCTAAAACTTAAAGGATTATATCCTTTTTCTTCTAATACTGATACACTCAAAACAGCACCCTTACTTTTACTCATTTTTCCACTTTCATCATTCAAATGTTCATTATGAAACCAATAATTACACCATTTATGTCCAAGGTATGCTTCACTTTGGGCAATTTCATTTGTATGATGTGGAAAAATATTATCTACTCCACCACCATGAATATCTAAATATTCACCTAAATGTTTCAAAGATATTCCAGTACATTCAATATGCCAACCAGGATATCCAACACCAAATGGACTATCCCATTTAAGTTCTTGACTATCAAATTTACTCTTAGTAAACCATAATGCAAAATCACCTTGATTACGTTTATTATCATCATAAAGTACTTCTTCACGAGCACCTACTACCATTTCATCAATTTTATGATTAGTTAATTTATAATAATCATCTAACTTACTTATATCAAAATAAACATTTCCACCAGATTTATATGCATAACCTTTTTCTATTAAAACTTCAATAATTTTTATATAATCATCTATAAGATTAGTCGCTGGTTCAACTACATCTGGCATATCACAATTAAGTTTCTTAAAATCTTTAAAGAAAGCATCAGTATAAAATTTAGCAATATCCATAACAGATTTATGTTGTGCTTTTGCACTTTTAACCATTTTATCTTCACCAGAATCACTATCACTACTCAAGTGACCTACATCTGTTATATTCATAACTCTTTTTACATCATAACCTAAATATTCTAACGTTTTTTCTAAAACATCATGTCCTATATAATTTCTCATATTACCTATATGTGCATAATGATAAACAGTGGGACCACATGTATAAAATCCTACATAATTTGGTTTTATACTTTTAAATTCTTCTACTTTTCTTGTTAACGTATTATATATTCTCATAATAATCCCTCCATTACTTAATATTATATTACATAAATAACAAAAAAACCATACCACTAAGGTATGATTATGTTCTATTTTTACAAAATTTCATATTAGCAATATCAATTTCTTTTATAACTTGATCTATAATAAAATCTATTCTGATAATATCCCTTCTCTCACAATAATATTATCACTTAAATTTTATTAATTAAACCAATTCGACAAAACATTACAAAACTTTATTTAATTTGAAAATATTCCAATATAGAATCTGCTATATTATTTCCAATTTTTTCTTTATTATCAACTATCCATTTAGCATCATCTTTATAATCATGATGAGCAACCTCTACCAATATTCCAAACGGAACATAATTAGGATTAACTTCTCCTAAAGAACCATAAGCATATTTTACTCCCCTATTTGCTAAACTATCTTCTTTCTTATAATAAATACTCATTAAGTTATTTTGTATTTTACTTGCCAAAGAATAAGTTTTACTATCTGGCTCATTTACCCAAGTTTCTATTCCATAAGATAAATGTTCTTCACTCGCATTTGAATGTATTGCAATATGTAAATCAACACCCAAATAAGTACTATCAGCAACCCATCTATTTAAATCACCATACTCATTTCTATATACTTTAACACCATAACTTTCTAAACGTTTTTGTATATAGTTTGCAACATCATTCATTTCTTTCTTTTCATTAGTATAACCTACTTCACTTACACCTAAATTAGCATTTTGATTAGAAGCACTTAAATATACTTTATAATTACTCTTACTACCCACTTTAAAATCAAAACTACTTACAATAGAATCATTCATCTTATCTTTTTTAGCAATAGCCTTAATAGTCATATTATTATTAATTACTATCTTATCTTTATAAACTAAACTATCTTGATTAGGTTCACTACCATCAGTAGTATAATAAATAATTGCATCCTTATCATCATTTAATAATTCTATTTCAGTACCACTCTTAATTAAACTATAATTATAATTAGTATAAACTGGTTTTAAACTTTCTTTAGCATTAATAGTAAATTCTACACTTGCCACTTTAGAATAATCTATATAATCTGCATAACTTGCAGTTATTTTAGCAACGTAAGTAGAAGCCTTATTAAATAAATTATTAGATAATATTATATTTTTATTTTTTATTTCTTTTCTTCTAATTAATTTATTATTTTGATATAATTCAAAAATATAATTAGTAGCATTATCTCCCCCTTCAAAACTTAAAGGAACATCATCATAATCTTTCATATCTCCATTACCAGGATTAATAATATTAATATCTGTAATAGGACTCATCAAATTATAAACATACATACTAGAAATAACCGTACTATCTTCAACAATTTCTAAAAGATATTTAGTTTTTCTATCTTTAAACAAATCATTCTTAATTACATAAGATTCTCCATTTATTCTAACACTCTTAATTACATCATTATCCTCTTTAATATTTAAATAATACTTATTTTTCTTATAATTACCTATAAACTCTACTATATAATCATTCTCATTATCCATTAAAACAGTATTAGTACTAGCTAAAGATAAATCTTCCCACATAAAAGTATAAGGTTCTTTGACACTCTTTTTATTTCCATTTTTATCATAAGCAACAACAACAATCTTATATGTTTCATTATATTTTAAATTATCAAAATTAATTGTCAAACTATTATTTTTTATATTTTCTCTATATACAATTAAGTTCTCAGAATCATAAACAATAACATCATAACTAGTAGCTGCTTTAACATTTTGAAAATATACATAATAATCTAATCCTATATTATTAACTCTAGTAATTTTAAAACTAGTTAAAAAAGACCCATTATTAACAATAAAAAATGTAACTATACCTGTAACAGATATAAATAAACATATAACTATTATAATTAAAGGAACTATCTTTTTCACACTACCAACTCCATTTTTATTTTTTTAATTTATCAAATCTACTTCTAATATTACTTTTTATTCTATTTGTTTCTTCTTCATCCTTTATATATTTACCATCTTTATATAAAACAATATCTCCTTCACTAACATCATAATTAAACTCAGTAATCTTAACATCTATCATATCTAAATTATTTCTATTTTCCAATACTACATAATCATTTTCAATTCTATCAACTGTATACATAAATGCCTTACCTTTCTAACCATCTATATTAGTTTTAATCTTATTAATTTCTATATTTTTTCCATCACTAACTAATTTTATAGTACCATCAGTATCAGTTCTATAATACTTAATATTTAAATTATTAAGTGTTTCCAAAACACTCTTAGTAGGATGTTTATATTTATTATCTTTACCTACAGAAATAATAGCAATATTAGCTTTAACACTTTCTAAAAATTTCTTACTACTACTATAACTAGAACCATGATGCCCTATTTTAATAACATCAGCCTTAATATCTTTATCTAATAATTTTTTTTCAACACTTTTACTAGCATCTCCCATAAATAAATACTTAGTATCTAAATAATTTAACTTTAATACTATAGAACAATCATTTATATTTTTATCATTATCATCTACACTTAATACATTAAATACTAAATTATTCAATTTGATTTCTTCACCAATTTTAGGTACAGATATTTTATAATCTTTACTTTCTATACTATCAAGCAATTTCTCAAAAAATTTAGCATTACTAGTAACATCAGGTAAATATATTTTACCAACATCAAATGAGTCAATTATATAACTCATACCACCAATATGATCTTCATGAGGATGAGTACCTATAACTATATCTATATCATTTATTTTTAAATCATTTTTAATATAATTTACTAAATTTTCACCATCATTTCTATTACCAGCATCTATTAAGACAGTATCATCATTACTTTTTATTAAAATAGAATCTGCTTGTCCTACATCAAAAAAATATATTTCTAAATTACTATCTATATTATTACTTACACTACTTTTATTATCATCTTTATATGAATAACTATTCTTAAAAATCTCTTGTTTACCATATATTAAACCAATACTAACTACTAATATAAAAATAATAATATTAAATAATTTATTAACTTTCTTACTCTTCATAACTACCTCTATAATAT
>CAKORH010000031.1 GCA_934101235.1 uncultured Bacilli bacterium
ATTATAATTATTTAATATATTTCTTATCATTTTTTTAAACTTCCTTATTAATTACAATTGTTATTTTATTTTGTATCTTTTATTATTTTTAATGTAATTACCACATTCAAATCTTATAGTTTTTTCTCCATCATTTAAAATTATTTTATATGAAATTTCATCATCGCTACATGTAATATCTGTTTCATCACCTATTTTTAATTCATTTAAATAGCTATAAATTTCTTCGATATCATTTTTACTTGTTAAATTTTCTTTAGAAACTCCACCTTCTGTTAATTTTGTTATTTCTATTTTTTTTATATTTTCCAATTTGATATTTTCTAAAATGTCTGAGTTAACATTTTTGTTATCATCGCTTTTATATTTTAATATTATTGATAATAATAATGCACTTAATAATATTAAACAAACTGATATTGTTATTAGATTTTTTTGTTTCATTTTATTCCTCCAATTAAATGATAACATTATTTTTTATTTTTTTAAATTATATTATGAATAAAATTACTCAATGTGAAAATAATATAATTAGAAAGAGGTTAATATATGATAATTATTGTTGGTTCAAGAAGAGATGGAAATTCTTTAAAACTTGCTAATCGTATTCATGATGAATTAAATAAGGAAAGAATATTTAGTAAAATTATAGTACCTGGAAATCAAAAAATTCATGTTTGTACTGGATGTATGGATTGTGATAAAGATGGTGTATGTGAATTTAATGATGATATGAAACAAAATATAGAAGATATAAAAAATGATAATGTTATTATGTTTATTACTCCTACTAGATGGAATTTATTATCTAGTGATTTAAAAATTATGATTGATAGATTAAATCCTTTGTATTCTAGAAATGGTTTAAAAAATAAAAATATGATTGCTGTATCTATCGGATGTAAGGATAGAGATTTATATAGTACTGAAGCTGCATTATCTTCTTTAATTAGTTTTTCAGAATCTGCCGGTATGAATTTAATATTAGATAAACAATTTTTTAATTGTTTAAAAGATGATGATATACTAAGTCATGAAGATGAAATAGTTAAATTTATTAGTGATGTTAAAGCTAAAATAAAAAATTGCTAGTATTTGTTAGCAATTTATTTTTTTTGTTTAAACACAAATAGTTTACTAATTATGTAATTTCCTATTATTACTACTATTTGAGATACTATTTTTCCTATTTTATCATTTAAATGTAATAAGGTTACTATTATAAACATTATTAACATATCTAATATAAGTGTAATAACTCTTGATCCTACAAAGCTTGATGCTTCTTTCATTATATTTTTTTCTTTACTTTTAAATACAAATACTCTGTTTGTTATGTATGCAAAGGCTACTGAAATAATCCATGAAATAATATTTGCTATTTGTAACTCTATTGCATTTGATGCATTTAAGAATGTACACACACAAATGTAATATACAACTAGACTAACTAATGTAGTTAATCCTCCTACTATAAGGTAATTCCATATTTCTTCATTTTTATGATATATGCCCCATCCCCAATCCCAAAATCTTTTAAATATATTTGGTTTTCTATTTTTATAAATTTCATAATCTATTATGTCATTTTTTTTAACTACATAAGAATGCTTAGCAATATCAAGTAATGGACCATCTGACGAAATATCATCTGAATACATTTCATATATAATATCATCTTTATATTTTTTGTTGATAAGTCTAACTTTTTCCACACCGTGACAGTTAATGCCATTATATTTTCCTGTTTTTTTATCTATTGGAGATGCAAATAAATCTAAAACTTTAAATTTTTTAATTATTGGTTCTAATAAAAATTTTGGACTAGCTGATGCGATAATATCATTTTTGTGAGATTTTTTAGAAGTGAAAAATTCTTTTATTTTGTGTTCATTAATACTCCAAAATTTTTCTATTAATTCATCTATATTATCAAATCTTGATAGCGGTGAAAAAAAACATTCTTTCATTTGTTCTTTTGTAATAAATTTTGTTTTATATTTTATTAACGAAATTAACATTTTAGGTAAAGAGAATAATATTTTTTTATCTTTTTTTATTAAAAATTTTATAAAATCTATTGATGAATCTCCATCATATATTGTTCCATCAAAATCATATACTATTAATTTCAAATGTGATCACTTCCTTATAGATAAGTATAACATAATAATTAGTTTAAAAATACTTTTTAAATATTTATAGCAAAAAAATAATGTTGATAAGTTATTTGTTATTAACATTATTTTTTTCTTTTCTAATTAAATTCAAAAATTTTAAATTATATTTAATAAATCTTTTAATTCTTTTTGGTTCACTACATATTCTATATAACCATTCTAAATTTAATTTTATAAATATTTTAGGAGCTCTTTTTTTACTTCCTGATAAAACGTCGAATGAGCCACCTACTCCAATAAATATTCCTTTTTTGAAGTCATTTATATGTTCATATATTAATTTTTCTTGTAGTGGTATACCTAGAGCAACCATTATTATATCTGGTTCTAAATCTTTAATTTTATTCATTACTTTATTTTTATCTTTTACATAACCATTTTCTGTTCCAATAAGATTAATATTTGAATATGTTTCTTTAATAACTTTTTTAAAATTATTTATTACTTCTTCTGTTGCTCCAAATAAATATACTTTATACTTATTTTTGTTTGCTACTTCTAATAAATGTTCTGCTATTCCAACACCGGTTATTCTTTCTTTTATATTTAGACCTAGATAGTTTGCTGTTTTTACTATTGCTATTCCATCTGGTACTATTAAGTTATTTTTATTGTGTACAATTTCATTTATTGTATTATCTGTTGTTGATAACATATATGTTTCTGGATTTGCGGTTATTATAAATGTTTTTTCTTCTTTTTTTAATTTATTATCTATTAATTTATAAAATGATTCTTTATCCTCTTTATACAAAGTATCATATAATAATTTCTTTTTGATATTTTTATAAAAGTCTATATTATCTTGTTTAATAACATTAAAATCATATTCTTTATATATATTTAATGCTTTTTCTTGATACTCTTTTCTTAATTGTTCATTTTTCATTAATTTAGTTAATTCTTTAACCATTTTTGATTCGTCTCTATTATCTATTAAAATACCATTATTTTTTATTATTTCTTTTGCTCCAAGTGCATTAGAGTATGCAATTAATGGTAGTCCATGACTTGCTGCTTCAAGTAAAACTAATCCAAATGATTCTTCAATTGAAGTCATTATATAAATTGATGATTCTTCATATAAATCATTTAATTCTTCAGTTGTTTTAAATCCTAATAATTTTATGTTATTATCTAATTTATATTTTGTTATCAAATTACTTAAATTATCATATTCACTACCTGTACCAATGATATAAAGTATCCAATCTTTTTCTTTTATTTTACTAAATAGTTTAATTAAATCATCAAAACCTTTTTCTTTACTTAATCTGCCTACTGAAATAATTATCTTTTTATTTAATTTAGATATTTTGTTATTTGTTTCAATTGGCATTTTATTTGTTATTATTTTATTTTGATAATTAGTATATTTTTCTTTATAAAATTTGGTTAAATAATTGCTACTAGGCATTAAATAATCTATGTATTTTAATATATATCTTAATCTTCTTAAATATTTTTTATTGTTATTATGATATATATGTTCTTCTGCAATTTTTATATTATTATATTCGTTATTTTTTACAAGTTTTTCAGTAAAATCTATCCTTGTTGAAATTATAATTTCACTATTACAATTTATCATAGAATTAATAATTAGTGTATGTTTTAAATATAATATTTTAATACTTTTTAATCCCTCTTTAATTATGTTTATTATATTTTTTGTTTTAACAGCTTTTTTTAATTCTTCTTTATTTGGTTTTATGTTTTTTGTTAAATATGTTACTTTAACATTTTTATTTAGATTAAAATCCGGTTTATCTTTTAGTTTGTATAGACAAATGATTTCAACATCATATATTTCACTAAGTATATTTGCCTTTGTACATATATTTTTTTCGACACCGCCATAATTTAAATGTAAGGCATAAATTGTAACTTTATTATTTTTTATAGTTTTTGTTTTAGCTCTTATTAAATCTAATTCATTTAATCCTAATATTAAATATATTATAATATATATAGAAACAGCAGGTGCTGCTAGAGTATGTCCACTTATACATGAAATACTAAATATTAATGCAAGCATTACAGTGTAAAAAGCTATATTTACATTAATTGTTCTAGATTTTATCGCTTTATATATATAATATATAAATGGTATTAATACTAAAATAAGTGCCATAAGCCCGGAATGAAAAAATATATCTAAAACATCTATTTCTATTAATTTTGTTATAGCAAAATTATTTATTACACTTGTGTTTGTATATCCTATACCGAATAATAATGTTTTTAAGTTAAAGTGCTTATAATATATTTCATATGTTAATTTAAAATATATATCTCTTGATGACAACATTAATCTACCATATTTTTTTATCAATTTTATAATTTTATTATCGTTACTATTTTTGTCTTGTTTTTCTATTTCTTTTCTTATTCTGGTATATTGTTCTTCAAGAAATTTTTGATTTTTTTCTTCTTCAGTTAATATATGATTCTCTTCTTTAGTTTCTTCTTCTATCTTTTTTATATTTTTTATTTTCTTTGGATCTTGTGGCATATTATATTTTATATTAGTTAAAGTGCTACTATTTAATAAGATTATAAATATAAATGATAATACTAAAAATATTTTTATAGTGGATTTTTTCTTCTTTTTTATAATAGATAATATTAGTAACATTGTCGTAATAATAAGTGTTCCTAACACTGGTACTTTTGTTCCTAATGAAAAAATTATAATTATCATAATTAATATATAAAATATACTCCATTTGTTTTTATCAATATTAATAAATATATAAGGATACAATAATGTTAATATAACAGATATTTCATTTGCTGAATTAAACCAACCTACACTACCTTTATAATCATATCCATATGTGCTAAATCCAGTATTTGTTATAAATGGTAATATTAGAAGTATTGCATATGTAATTAAGTTTATAATAAATACTTTAATTATTTTTTCTTTATTAAGTTTATGCATATCTAAATAACATAATAAACAAACAAATAGTATTGGAAAATAAGCTATTTTAAATAAATATATACATTCTCTTAATAATAATGTTAATGTTAAATATTTTATTTTAGAAAGTATATATGCAATCATATAAATAAATATTAAAATAACATAGGCTATACTTTTCTTTTTATATTTTGATGTTGAAAACAATAAGGTTATTAACATTATTGTTAAAAATATTAATTTTATTATTACTCCTATACTTAGTGTTGTATTCATAAATCTTGTAGTTAACGATGTAATTAAATCTATTATTGGTAGTAATATTAAAAATATATATAATTTTTTATTATTAGTCATATAGCACCTCTCTTTCATACATTATAACAAAAAAAATACAATGTGTATAAATTATTTATTGTATTTTTTTATTATAGCATCTACTATTTTTTCACATGCATGTCCATCTCCATAAGGATTTGATGCGTGACTCATTTTTTCATATTCTTTTTTATCGCTTAATAATTTTTTTGCTTCTTCATATATGATTTCTTCATCAGTTCCAACTAATTTAAGTGTTCCTGCATCAATTCCCTCAGGTCTTTCAGTAGTATCTCTTAATACTAAAACTGGTTTCCCTAATGATGGTGCTTCTTCTTGAATTCCACCACTATCTGTCATAATTATATAGCTTTTGTTTTGAAAATTGTGAAAATCAAATACTTCTAATGGTTCTATTAATTTTATTTTATCAGAGTCACCAAATATTTCTTTAGCGACCTCTCTAACCTTAGGATTTTTATGTATTGGATATATTACTTTCACATCTTCAAATTCATCTGTAATTCTTTTTACTGCTCTAAAAATATTGCGCATAGGGTCACCTAAATTTTCTCTTCTATGTGCAGTTAGTAATATTAATCTTTCATTATTATTTATCCATTCTAATTCAGGATGTTTATAATTATCATCTACGGTTGTATCCATTGCATCAATTGCAGTATTACCTGTTATATAAATTTTACTTTCATCAATATTTTGTTTTAATAAATTTTTTTTACTTAAAGCTGTTGGTGCAAAATACATATCTGTCATACAATCTACCATTTGTCTATTCATTTCTTCTGGAAATGGAGAATATTTATCATAGGTTCTCAATCCTGCTTCAACATGACCAATTGCAACTTGATTATAAAATGCAGCAAGTGCTCCTGCAAATGTGGTTGTTGTATCGCCATGAACTAGTACAATATCAGGTTTTGCTTCTTTTATTACAGTTTCAACACCATTTAATGCTCTAGTAGTTACATCACCTAAAGTTTGACCTTGTTTCATTATATTTAAATCATAATCCGGTGTTATTTTAAATGTTTCTAATACTTGATCTAGCATTTCTCTATGTTGTGCTGTAACACAAACAATACTTTCTATTTCTTTTCTACTTTCTAATTCTTTTACTAAAGGTGCCATTTTTATTGCTTCTGGTCTGGTACCAAAAATACTCATAACTTTAATTTTCTTCATTTTGAAACTCCATATTTTTTCTTCAATATTTTTGCAAGTATATAACATGGTATTAGTGATAAAAATGATATTGCTTTCATTTTTGTATCTTTTAAAATATTTTTTTTAGCTATAAAAGAGTATACACCAAATGTTAAACAGTTTTTTAGTCTTATTGAAAATTTATATTCTTTACTCATAAACATTAATGAATTAGCTCTTGCACCTTGTGGATTATTAACAACTAATTTTAACCAATTTTTTGATAAACCATCATTTAAATATTCGGCATAATATATAACGATTGGAATGTATGCTAAATTATATTTTTTTGCTATTTCACCTGTAACAATAGCTTCACTTAGAAAGTTTTCTCCCTTAAAAGTTGGATATGGATATTTTTTTAATATTTCAGTACTCATTACTTCACACATATCTGCTAAATTACCTTCATTATATTTAAAATCATTCATATTAGAGATACATTCATCAAAAGTTTTTTCTTCATACATTGGATTATTTAATTTTTTTAAAAACGTCATACCACAAATATTTTTTTCGTATTTATATTTTTTCCAATATTTATTAATATTTTCTACTGCATTTTTATCTAAATAATCATCACTATCGAGTATGAGTATTAACTCACCTTTTGCTTCTTTTGTTCCCAAATTCAGTGCAGTGTGTTTTCCACCATTATCTTTATAATAGTATCTTATATTCACTTTTTTTTCTTGCATTAAGCTATTTATATATTCTTTAGTTTCGTCATTAGATCCATCATCTATTATTAACCATTCGAAATTTTTATCAGTTTGGATTATCAAACTATCATATGCTTTTTTTAAATATTTTTTTCTATTATAAGTTGGCGTTAAAATTGTTATCATTTTTGATCCTCCATTACTCTATAAATATTTAATAGTCTTTCTTCCATTATTTTCCAATTATATTTTTCGTCATATACTTTTTTTGCGTTTAATGATATATTTTTTAAAAGTTTTTTATCTTTACTTATTTCATTTAATTTTTGAATTAAATCTTTCGTATTATAATTAATAGCAAATCCAGTTTTGTTTTTTACTACTAATTCATCTATACCTGTTTTATAACAAACAATAATAGGTTTACCCAAAGCCATTGCTTCATAAACTTTGTTTGGTGCTGAATATTTATGATTTTTTATGTTAGGATCATATGTAGCTAATAAAATGTCACAATCTTTTTCTAAACATAATACATCACTATATTTTAATGAACCATAATAAAAAATATTTTTATGTAATTTGGCCTGTGTTTTTATTTGTTCTTCATATTTTCCAAAACCACCTATGTGTAATTCATAATTTTCATTTTTTGCTATTTCATTAACAGTTTCCATTATTAACCTGTAATCTTGTAATATACCTACATATACTATTTTTGTTTTATTGGAATTACTTCTTATCATTTTCTTATATTTAATTGTTTCTAAATTCGGAGTATTATGAATAATGACTAATTTCTTAGGGTTACTATTTTTTATTTGTTTTTTTCGCCATTCTCCACAAATTATAGATACTTCAGCATTATTAATTATGTTATTTTCTAATTTATTTACTATTTTTTCCAATTTCTTTGGCATTGGTCTAGAATCTGTATAATAATCATACATATCATAAATTAATTTTTTATTGTATATTTTAGCAATTATGTTTGAGATGAAACCACAATCAAAATCACATGCATGAATATATTTATATTTTTTATTATTTTTTATTAGAATTATAAACAAATATATTTGAAATAATAATAATCCTATTATATTTTTTTTGGACTCTCCATAAGTTGAATGAAATTTAAAAAAACTGCATTTTATTTTCTTATTTAAAATTTTAAAATTATTATAATCATTAATTCTTCTATCTCTATCCCAACCAATAATATACATTTCATAATTATCATTTATTAATGATTCTATTTCTTTAGTTGCTCTTGAATCGTTTATTATAGAAGTACTT
>CAKORH010000032.1 GCA_934101235.1 uncultured Bacilli bacterium
TAAAGATTCTCCTTTATCTCCTTCAACATTATTTACTATTGCAACAGGCAAATTATCTATATTACCTTCACCATATGGATTCCAATATGCTTTTAAATAAAAGAAACTATACATAAAAGGTATTAAGAGTACTGCACATATTACAATATATTTAAAATATTTGTTTTCTTTTTTCATTTTATACCCTCCTAATTTAATAATCCATTCTTTAATATATTTATGACTTCAGAAGTAACTTTATTCTCATCAATATCATTTTTATATTCAAACATTATAGATATAAATACTTTATATATAACAAATGCTGTTAAGTTAGTATTACATTTTTTTATTTCATTCTTTTCAATACCATATATTAATTTAGATTCTATATATTCTAAAATACTATCATCATATAATTTAATAAATTTTTCTTTTATTTCATCTGTTTCATCTAATATTTTATTAAATATTTTACTTTCTTTACGTAACTTTAACATATAAAGTATATTTAAAGATATTTTATCAATAAATGATTTTTTATTTTTTTCTAGTTTTTCTATCTTTTCTTTTATTTCTTTTAATTCATTATCAATAAAGTATTTAAATAATTCATCTTTATCTTTAAAGTAACTATATATGGTTTTTTTAGTAACATTAGCTTTTTTTGCTATTTCATCCATACTAACTTTTTTATACCCATAGTTTTCGAATAATTCTTTTGATACTAATAAGATATCTTCCCTTTTATTCATTTATATCACTTCCTAAACCACTATACCAATTTGGTATACGAGTATACTTTAGTACAAAATAAAATATTTGTCAAGTGTTTAACAAACATTTTTTTATTTTTATGATGATATCTAACATTCTGCATCTGCATAGTAAGCATATACTCTTTTATTTTTTTTGTATACATAGACACACATTCCTTTTATGTCTTTATTATCTATTGGGTTTTTATATTCAATATTATCATCATTCTCACTGTTTAAATAGTCTTCTTTAATTAATTCTTCAATTGAAATTTTATAACAAGGATATTCTTTTTTTACACTACTTTCTAAAACTTTACATGTAGATTTACTTAATCTAGTTCTATTATCTTGGCCCCATAGTGTAGCTGCTTGTTCTATTTGTTCTTTTTTAGTATTAAAACTTCTTTCTTTCATTTTTTTACTTATTCTCATAACTCCCGGTACTCCTATACCTAAAAGTAGACCAATAAGTACTATTACAGATAAAAGCTCTACTAATGTAAATCCTTTTTTATTCATTGTGTCACCCAACATTTATTAATATCTTTTGTTTTATCATATGTTGCATATATTTTACCATATTTTGTATATACCGTTATTGTACAGCCATTCATAATTTCATTACTAACTGGGTTTTTAATATTTGTGCCATCGTCTGCTTTTATATAGTTTGGTATTAATTTACTAACTACTATCTCGTAATATTTATCACAATTAGTTTTATTTTTTAAATTAACGCTTTTTTCATCTGTTTCATTGCAAGAGATTTTTATATCTGCCTTATTATCTTGTCCCCATAATACTGCTGCACGTTCAATATTTTTAACTTTTGTTGCTAAAGTTTTTTCCTTTGCTTTAGTTTGACTTCTTAAAACATTAGGTACTGCTATACCTACTAGTAAACCTAAAAGTACTATAACAGCTAATACTTCTACTAATGTAAATCCTTTTTTATTCATAAGTACACTCCTACTCTACAAATATAATAATATAAAAAAACAAACTAATCAACTAGTTTGCTTTCAATTTGTCTGTAAACTTCTTCTCTACCTTTTTTAGTTACACTTGAGAATAATACTAAAGAATCAGTTTCACTAATATTTAAAGTTTCTCTTACAATTTTTTCTTGTTTATCTCTTACACTAGATTTAACTTTATCATACTTAGTTGCTATTATACAAACTGGTAAATTATAATACTTTAAATAATTATACATTAAAATATCATTTTCACCTGGTTTATGTCTAAAATCAATTAACATGAAAACTAATTTTAAATTCTTTCTAGTAGTTAAATATTCTTCAATCATAAGACCAAATTTCTTTTGTTGAGATTTAGATACATTAGCATATCCATATCCTGGAACGTCTACTAAATAAAAAGTATCATTACATAAATAAAAATTTAATGTTTGTGTTTTTCCTGGTTTACTACTAGTTCTAGCAAAATTCTTTCTTGATAATATAGTATTTATAAAACTACTTTTACCTACATTACTTTTACCTACAAGTAAAAATTCTTGTTTAGTTTCACTAGGATATTGACTAGTTCTAACTGCAATATGAGTTAACTCTGAAGTATCTATTTTCATATTTTTTCTTCACCCGTTATAATTATATAAAATTATGTAAAATTATGCAAATTATATAGAAAAATATAGAATTTGTAACATTATTATTATATAATGGTGATGGTGAAGAAAATGTTATATCCAGGCTCTATAAAGAAAGAATATAAACGTAATATACCACATAAAAATAGAGGTATGAAATTAGAGAATTTAATTAATCAAACTAATGAATATTATATAGATAATGATATAGCAATAATATATAAAAAACCTACGCCTATATTAGTTTGTCAAGTTGATTATAAAAAAAATAAAATATTAGAAGGTTATTATAAGACTCCTTCTACATTAGATTATAATGGTATATATAAAGGAAAATATATAGATTTTGATGCTAAAGAGACATTAAATAAAACTTCTTTTCCTTTAGCAAACTTACATAATCATCAATTAGAACATATGAAAAGAGTTATTAATCATGGAGGAATAAGTTTTTTAATTATTAAGATTAATAATTTATATTATTTATTAGATGGTATAAAGATTATAGATTTTATTAATAGTAATAATAGGAAAAGTATTCCTTATAATTATATAAAAAATAATGGATTAGAAATAAAGGAAGGTATTAATCCAGCATTAGATTATATTAAAGTTATAGATAATTATTATTTTAAGGAGGAAGTATGAAAAAGACTACTTATACAAAGAAAAGTAATACTGATAAAAATAAAAAGATAGATAAGAAAAAGAAAGATATAGAAAGATTAAAGAATGAGGAATTAGAATTAACTAATATATATAAATATAAGGGTAAAGATAGAACTAAGGCTAAATTAAAAAATAATGCAAGAGTTGCTAAGTATGAGGCTAATCAATTAAAGTTAAAATATAAATCTGGTGGTTTAGGACAAAAAGTATTAATTATATTAATGTTATTTTTAATATTTTGCTTAACTATTGGAATAATCTTTACTTTGTATGTAATTATTAGTTCTCCTAAATTTGATACTAGTAATTTATATAGTAAAGAATCTAGCGTACTATTAGACAAGAATGGTAATGAATATGCTAGACTTGGTACTGAAAATAGAGAACTTGTTACTTATGATGATTTACCTCAAAATTTAATAGATGCTATAATTGCTACTGAAGATTCAAGATTTTTTCAACATAATGGTGTTGATTTAGCAAGATTTTCTAAAGCAGTATTTGGACAATTACTTGGAAGAAGTGATGCAGGTGGTGGTTCTACTTTAACAATGCAAGTTGTTAAGAATGCTTATACTTCTACTGAAGCCAGTGGTATTGGTGGTATCGTTAGAAAATTTACAGATATTTATATGTCCGTATTTAAGGTTGAAAAATCTTATACTAAAGAACAAATTATAGAATTTTATGTAAATATACCTTTTTTAGGTAGTGGTGCTTTTGGTGTAGAACAAGCAAGTCAAATATATTTTGGAAAGAGCGTTGGAGAGTTATCATTATCTGAAGCAGCAGTTATTGCTGGTTTGTTCCAAGCTCCTAGTGCTTATGATCCTTATTCTTATCCAGAAAAAGCTGAACAAAGAAGAAATATAGTTTTAAGTTTAATGAAGCGTCATGGATATATTACTGATACTGAATATGAAATGGCTAAGAAAATGAAAGTCGAAGATATGTTAGTTGGTAATACTAAAACATTAAATAAATATCAAGGATTTGTTGATACAGTTGTACAAGAAGTAATTGATAGAACTGGAAATGATCCAGCTACTACATCAATGGTTATATATACTACACTTGATACTGAGAGACAAGATGTTATTGAAGGAATTTATAATGGTGACACTTATACTTGGAAAAATGATATAGTACAAGCTGCTATGGCGGTAATTGATGTTAATGATGGTTCTATTTCTGCTATTGGTGCTGGTAGAAATAAGAAAACTGAACGTAGTTTAAATTATGCAACATGGATCAACAGACACCCAGGTAGTACCGTAAAACCAATATTTGATTACGGTCCTGCTATTCAATATTTAAATTGGTCTACAGGTCAAACAATAATTGATGAAAAGTATAGTTATACAGGTGGAGGAAGTATTAAAAACTGGGATAATCGTTTTAAAGGTTTAATGACAATACAAGATGCACTTGCACAAAGTAGAAATATTCCTGCTGTTTATACTTTCCAACAATTAAGTCAAGATCAAATAAAGGACTTTGTTACAAATTTAGGAATAACTCCTGAATATGAAAATGGTTATATAAATGAATCTCATGCTATAGGTGGATTTAACGGTGTAAGTCCTTTAAAATTAGCAGCAGCTTATGCTACTTTTGCTAGAGGCGGAACATATATTGAACCTTATAGTGTTACAAAGATAGAATATTCAAATTCTGGCGAAACATTTACAGTCACTCCAGAAAAGAGAAAAGCAATGGATGATTCTACTGCTTATATGGTTAATTCAATGTTAAAATATGCAGTTACTAGTGGTAATATTTCAACTGGTACTGTAAGTGGTACAGATGTTGCTAGTAAAACTGGTACATCTACAGTTGATACAGATAAGAAGAAAGCATTAGGTATTACAGGAGACATGAGTGGAGATGCTTGGCAAGTTACCTACTCTCCAGATTATGCTATTGCATTATGGTATGCTTATGATGAAATTGATAAAAATCATTATTTAACAAGTGCTGAAGGAAATAGTGCAAGAAGATTAATAAGTAAAGTATTAGGCTCTAAGATATTAAAACCAAATTCTAAATGGACACAACCTTCTAGTGTTGTTAGTGCTGAAGTTGAAGTTGGTACTGATCCACTTGAATTACCAAGTGAAGGTACTCCATCAGATTTAAGAAGAACTTATTTATTTAAAAAAGGTACAGTACCTACAGAAACATCTATAAGATTTGCTAAGTTAGATAATGTTACAAATTTAAATTATTCATCAACAGATTCTAGTGTATTGATTACTTGGAAAGGTATTGGTACACCAAAACAATTAGATACGAATTGGATTAGTGAATATTTTAATAATAATATATATAAGCCTTGGGCTGATGGATATATTAATAGACGTATTGAATATAATAACTCTGTTTTAGGTGGTATTGGTTATGCTATTTATATTAATGGATCTTTAATAGGAACTACAACTCAGGAAAATTATACATATAATGGTACTATTACTGCTTCTATGGAAGTAACAGTTAAAACAATTTATAATAATTATTCAGCTTGTAATAGTGATGGAGTTTCAATAATGATTACACCAAATGGTGGTACTTCACCTTCTACTCCAAGTGATAATAATAAACCTAATGATAATAGTAAGCCTAGTACTAATACTACAACTGAAAGTAGAGAATTTATAATAGATGTAAAAACTATTGATAAAGCTACTTATGAATCATTAAATGCCAGTGGTACTTTAAAAAGTATAGTTACTGTTATTTCAAATGGAAAGAATGTAACTGATGATCCTAACACTAATATTATGATTGATGATTCAAATATTTCAAACAATCAACTCATTATAACTGTTACATATTATGGAAAATCTAAATCAAAAACAGTAACAATAAATTAAAGATTGATATTAATCAATCTTTTTTATATAATCAATTTAGTGAGGTGTAAGTATGGATATAATTGGTATAATAGCAGAATATAATCCATTTCATAATGGGCATAAGTATCATATTGATAAAATAAAAAGTATGTATCCTAATTCAATTATAATACTTGTTTTAAATGGCTATTTTTTAGAACGTGGTGAAATAAGTATAGAATCATTAAAATCAAAAACAAAAATCGCATTAGATAATAATTTAGATATAGTAGTAAAATTACCATTTATATTTGGTAGTAATTCTGCTGATATATTTAGTGATGCTTCTATAGAAATATTAAATACATTAGGAGTAAATAAAATAATATTTGGTAGTGAATGTAATGATATTAATAAGCTTACATCTCTTGCTAAAAAACAATTAAATGATTATTATGATAGTGAAGTAAAGAAATATTTAGATGAAGGATATAATTACCCTACTGCATTAAATAAGGCACTAGGAATAAGTATTAATACTCCAAATGATTTATTAGGTTTATCATATATTAAATCAATAATAAAAAATAATTATAATATAGATGCAATAACTATAAAAAGAACTAATGATTATCATGATACTAAATCTAATAATGATATTATTAGTGCATCAAATATTAGAGAGAAAATAAAAAATAATATACCTATTGATAGTTATTTACCTAGTAAAGAATATATAAATGAAATTAATTATGAACTATACTTTAATTTATTAAAATATAAAATATTAACTGATGATAATCTAAGTGAATATTTAACAGTAGATGAAGGAATAGAAAATAAATTGAAGAGTGTAATAAATAAATGTAATAATATAGACGATTTAATAAGTAATATAAAAACTAAACGTTATACTTATAATAGAATTAATAGAATGTTTATTCATATATTAATAGGTCTTAAAAAAACGGATAAAGCTAATGTTGTGCATAATGAATATATTAGAGTGTTAGGTTTTAATAGTGTTGGTAAAGATTATTTAAAAAAAATAAAAAAGAATTCAGTTTTACCTATAGTAACTGATTTAAAAAAACAGAATTCTATTATTAAAGATTATGAAATAAGAGAGTATACAATTTATAATATGTTAGTTGATGAGAATGTATTAGATTATGAATTATCTAATAAACCTATAATAAAAGATAAAATTTAATAATTAAAAATCATTATCATTTAGAACCTTGTGGTTCTATTTTTCTTTCTTGATATATATTTATTTTTGTCTTCATAACTTAATATTGACATATAAAAACCTCGTTTCTATTTTGTCCAAGAAACGGGGTTTATATCATAATAAGATAATTTTTATTTTATTTTGTTATTTGAAGTAATAGTACCTTCATTACCACCTGTTAATCCATTTAAATCAGCAGTAAATCCAGTAGCATTCACACCATCAATAACAAAACCATCAATAGTTCCTTTGTTATAACCTGCTACAATTCCTCCATAGGAACTAATTAAATTAAGGCTTGTATATTGAATTTCATTATTACCAGTAATATTTCCTATATTCATACCGGCTATTCCACCCATATAAGAACTACCAATTATGTTACTATTTAATGACTTAACATTAGTTAATATATTATTATTATATCCAGCTATTCCTCCTATATAAGAAGCATTGCTTTGTATAGTTCCTTCATAAGTACAATTTGATATTTCACCATCATTAAAACCTGTTATACCACCACTATAATATTTAGAATTAATTGTTTCATTTTGAAGTGTTATATTACTAACTTTTCCCATATTATAGCCTATAAATCCTGTATAATAATTTCCTTGTATTGTAGAATTTGATATTGTCAGATTTTTTATTTCACTATTTGGACCAGTTACGCCAAATAAACCAGAAAAATTTGTTGAAGATGATATACAACTATCAGCACCACTACTATTACCTAATTTATGACCTTTTCCATCAAAAATACCATTAAAATACTTATTTGGGTTATACCCTATTGGTTTTTCTAACATAATGCCGGTATCTAATTCTATATCATTTTTTAAAGCAAAGTAAGTATTAGTATATTTGGTTCCACTATTAACTTTATATGATAAATACTCTAAATTTTCTTTTGTACTAATTAAATATGGGTTATCACTAGTACCTTTACCTTCAGTCCATATCTCACCAATTTCTGTTATAGTCGCATTATTTTTAGTGGTGTCATATTCTGGTAAAATACTTATCAACTTAATAGTTTCTTTAATATTGCTATTAGAATCTGATGATATTATATGTAAGTAATAAACTCCAGGTTCTTTTTTACTAATGTTAATTACTTCTGGATTACTTGTAAATGTATTCCAAGTATATCCAGTTTTATCTTTTAAATTTACACTTTCTTTATTTATTAGCCATTTTGAATTAGATATATCTATATCACTATCTTTATCACTTTGAGTTATTGTTGCTTTTAAAGTACTTGAAATTTTAGGAAATTCTTCATTTAACACAATTAAAGCATCATCAGGTGGTATTAAATCTCCGTTAGATATTTTAGTTGCATTTATTGTTATTACATTATCTTTTACTACTATATCTGCATTTGCAATATTTTTATTATCATCATATGTTATATTTGACCCTGATGCTGATGGTTCTCCTTTTGATACATTTAATGTTGTTTGTTTTGTTTCACTATTAT
>CAKORH010000033.1 GCA_934101235.1 uncultured Bacilli bacterium
AAATAATACAATCCATATTAAAATAGAAATAAAGTGTAAATAATTCTTTTTATAAATTATGCTAGTTAAACTAAATATACTTATTAATGATATGGACATTATTATTAATGCCCACCAAGTTGATGTATACATATTTTGTATAAGTAATGATAAATTATTACTGTTTTCTATATAAGTTAATTTATCCATATAACTAAAATACATTAAAAAATATATAGATAATATTATTTCTAATATTGTCACTATAATTAATAACTTACTATTATTTTTCCATAATTTTTTCATACCATCACCATAAATAAATTTTATCATAAAAATGTAATATTATAAAATAAAAATTAAAATATGATTTATTTATAACTGTTTTTTTGATAAAATTAATTTAGGTGATAAAAAATGTTTATAGGTAGTCATGTATCTTTTGATAGTAAAGAACAATTATTAAAAAGTGTTAAAGAAAGTATAAGTTATAATGCTAATACATTTATGTTTTATACTGGTGCTCCACAAAATACTAAAAGAAGTCCAATAAATGATGGATTAACATACAAAGCATATGAACTTATGAAAGAAAATAATTTTAGATTAGATAAAATTATATGTCATGCTCCATATATAGTTAATCTTGCAAATGATATAGATCCAAGTAAGTATGATTTTAGTATTAATTTTTTAAAACAAGAAATATCTAGATTAGAAGAATTAGGAATAAAATATTTAGTATTACATCCAGGTAGTAGTGTAGGAATTGATAGAGATAAAGCATTATTTAATATTGCAAATGGCTTAAATAAGATATTAGAAAATAATACAAATGTTACTATTCTTTTAGAAACTATGGCTGGAAAAGGTACAGAATGTGGTATTAATATAAATGAATTAAAAAGTATTATAGATTTAGTCTTATATAAAGATAACATTGGAGTATGCATAGATACATGTCATTTAAATGATAGTGGAGTTAATATAAGTAAATTCGATGAATATTTAGATACATTTGATTCTATAATTGGAATAGATAAAATAAAGTGTGTACATGTTAATGATTCAAAAAATGAAATATCATCTCATAAAGATAGACATGAAAATATTGGTTATGGAACAATAGGCTTTGATAATTTAATAAATGTTATATATAATGAAAGACTTAAAGATATACCTAAAATATTAGAAACACCATATGTGGGTGAAAAAAAAGAATACCCACCATATAAATTTGAAATAGAAATGATAAAAAATAAAAAATTTAATGAGAATTTAATTAATGATATAATTGAATACTATAAAAAATAAAAAGTGGTGATAAAATGAATAATATAAAATTTAATTCATTAGAAGAATTATATAAAAGACTTATTCCAGCAATGGAAACCAAAGTACAAGAACTAAAATTAGATGGTATATCATATATAACTATAGATGATATATGGAATTATTTAAAAACAAATAAATGGAGTAAAAGTAAAGATTTAACATTGAGTAAATGTGTAGATGATATATTAAATACAAAAAATATAGAATACAAAAAATATGTAAAAGAAAAAATGAGTTATATACTAGGTGGTAGATAAAATGGACATTTTAAAATATATAATTGATAAATATAGAAACGATGGATTAAGTGAAGAAAAAATTAATAAAATAGAAAGTGCATATAAATATGCTGAAAAAAAACATAGAGGCAAAAAACGTAAAAGTGGAGAAGACTTTATATATCATCCACTTAATGTTGCTAAAATATTAACGGATATTAATGTAGATGATACTACTATAGTAGCAGCATTAATTCATGAAACAATTTCTGAAAGTGATGCTACTCTAGAAGAGATTGAAGAATTATTTGGAAGTGATGTTGCAAGAATAATTGATAGTATAACAAAAATAAATAGATTAAAACTTAATGATGAAAGTGAATCTGGAAGTATGTATTTAAGAAAAGTTTTAGTAGGATTATCCGAAGATCCTAGAGTACTTATAATTAAATTAGCAGATAGATTACACAACATGAGAACGCTTTCATATTTACCTGTTGAAAAACAAAAACAAAAAGCTACAGAAACTATGAATGTTTTAATACCAATTGCACATAGATTAGGTATTAACAGTATAAAAAGTGAATTAGAAGATTTATCTCTTAAATATTCAAAACCTGACGTATATGAAAGTATATTAGAAAAACTAGATGGTACACGTGAAGAATTAAATAAAGTTTTAAATAATATGTTAGAAAGTGTAAGCGAAATTCTAACAAGTCATAACATAAAATTTAAAATAAAAGGTAGAGTAAAAAGTGTATATAGCATATATACAAAATTGTCTACAGGACGTAAATGGAGTGACATCTATGATATACTTGCAATGAGAGCAATAGTTGAAAATGTCAGTGATTGTTATTTGGCAGCCGGTTTAATACATGCAAAATATAGACCGATTCCAAAAAGATTTAAAGACTATATAGCAATGCCAAAAGCAAATATGTATCAATCATTACATACATCAGTATTTGGTGACGATGGACATATATTTGAAATACAATTACGTACAAAAGAAATGGACGAAATTGCAGAAAATGGTATAGCAAGTCACTGGTCATATAAAGAACATACATCTAGTAGTATAAAAAATATAATGGATCAAAAACTAGAATTATATAAAAATTTAATAGATAGCCATATAGAAGATGATAATGATGAAATATTTACTAAAAATATGGAAGATGAATTATTATCAGAACTTATATATGTATTTACTCCAAAAGGAGATGTAATGGAATTACCTCTAGGTTCAACACCTATAGATTTTGCATATAGAATACATACTAATGTAGGAGAAAAAATGGTAGGTGCTATAGTAAATGAAAACATTGTACCAATCGACTACAAACTACAAGATGGAGATATAGTAAAAATTAAAACAGACCAAAATTCTAAACCTAACAAAGATTGGTTAAATATAGTTAAGACTACACAAGCAAAAAATAAAATTAAATCATATTTTTCTAAAATAGATAAAGAAAAATATACAGTAATAGGTAAAGAATTATTAGATAAAGAAATAAGAAAGAAAAAACTAGTACAAAAAGAAGTATTAAGTACAGAAAATATTAATAAATTATGTAAAGATTTAAAAGTAAATGATTTAGATGAAATATACCTAAATATAGGTTCTCTTAGATATACACCTTCATATATTATAAATTTAATATATGAAGATAAGAAAAATGTACAAGATATTTTATTAGATAAAGTTTTAAATACCAATAATAAAACAAATGATAAAAATACTTATAAGAAAGATATTATAGTAGATGGCTGTGATGATATTCTAGTTAATATTGCTGAGTGTTGTAATCCTGTAAAAGGAGACGATATTATAGGTTACATTACAAAAGGTAATGGAGTGTCAGTACATAAAAAAGATTGTCCAAATCTTAAAGGTATCAATACAAGATTAATTAGGGTATTATGGAATATGGATAGTGAAAATACATACATATCAAAACTTAAAGTATACACAATTGATAATGATAATAATATGCTTCCTATAATAACAAAAGCAAGTTTAAAAAATGTAGTAGTAACTAATATAAATGAATTTAAAACAGATAATAAAGTAGGCTTTAACTTAACAATTAAAGTTAAAAACAAAGATGATCTAGAAGCATTTAAAGAAAGTGTGAGAATATTACCTTTTGTAGTTAAAGTAGAGTTAGATAATTAATATTGAAAAAAATATAATTTTATAATAAAATATTTAACTACTAGGTGATATTTATGAAAATTTTTGTATCTGGAAATTTAGTTTTAGAGGTCATAGAAGATTGTAACTTAAAATGCGATATGTGTATGAGAGGAGAAAGTACACATAAAAGAATAACTAAACCTGTCGTGGATGAAATATTTAAAAATATTAAATTTATTGATACTTTAATATTAACCGGGGGAGAAGTTACATTAGCATATAATGAAATAAATATGATAATAAATTCTATTAAAGAAAATAAAGTAACTATTAATAATTGTTTAATAGTGGTTAACGGTACAATTTATAATAAAAAATTATTTGATTTATTAAGAGATAATTTTAAAAGATTTGAAATTGCAATAAGTACAGACTATTTTCATGATAAAAGTATAAAAGAAATATATAAAGATAATATAGATATTGCTTATAATAATATGTATAAAATATCACAAGAAAAAAACTTTACTGCATTTTATGGATTATCAAAATATATTATAGATTGTGGAAGAGCAATAAATTTAAAAAATGTAAGAAAAGAAAAACAAGGTATTATACCGTTTGTATCAACTATTAAAGATAACAAATATTTATATGTTGGCCCAGAAATATCTATAGATGTTTTAGGTAATTTAACAAATGGAAGTACTACATATGAAAAAAATAGTGATAATACATTAGGTAATATCTTTGATAAAAATTTATCAGAATTAATACAGGAAAAATCAATAATAAATAATTTTAATAATATTAGAATTTTTAATAAAATAAGTAAAATGTTAGAACATGATTACTTTAATGGATCAGGTAATTATATAATAAGTAATGGAGAAATTATTCCACACGAAAGAACAATTACAAATAAAAATTATGATAAAGATTTATATAATGATAAAAAATGTTTAATATTTAAATATATTGAAAGGAATAAAAAATGAGAGTAGTTATACAAAGAGTAGCGTCATCAAGTGTTTTGATAGATAATAAAATATTTAATTCTATAAATAATGGTTTAATGGTATTAAGTTGTTTTACTGAAGGAGATACTAGTGAAGATATAGATTACATAGTAAAAAAAGTTATTAACTTACGTATATTTGATGATGAATTTGGAGTAATGAACAAAAGTATTTTAGATTTCGGTGGTGAAATACTTTCTATAAGTCAATTTACTTTATATGCAATAACAAAAAATGGTAATAGACCAAGTTATATAAAAGCGTTGAATGGTACTTTTTCTAAACCATTATATGAAGAATTTAATGAAAAATTAAAAGAGCACGTAAAAACTAAAACAGGTATATTTGGTGCTGATATGAAAGTAGAATTAGTAAATGATGGACCAATTACAATTATAATAGATAGTAAAGATAAATAATTAAAAACTATATTTAAAATAGAGAAACTATATCGATGTTTCTCTATTTTAAACTGAAAGTATTAACTATTTTATCATTTACATAATATAAAACTTCTTTAACATCATAAGAATCACTTATAGATAAATTTATAGAATAAGTTACTTCTTCTAAAATATTATTAGTATTAATATCATTTAATATATTTTCATTAAAATTTAAAAGAAGTGATTTATCAGTTTCATTATAAGATAATAATTCTGTTTTACTATTTAAATAACTCATTAAATTAGTATTTATCATTTTATTACTAGTTAATTCTTTTATAATAATTTCTATTTTACTAATAGAATCATTATAATATTTAGTTACTGGAACATAGTAATAATAATCATTTTCTTTAGATAAATAATATATAGTTGCTCTAGATGTATTATTTAAACTACTAATATTAAATTCTTTATTTATTCCAATGTTTCTACTTAATATAGTATCTAATCTTTTTCCATTAGGTAATTTAGTTAGTATTTTCCCTTCTACATATATAGAAACATATTTTATATTATCTAAACTAGTAATAGAATATACTATTGCTTCTATCATTTTTTCTTGATACTTATCCTCTATATTTAATAATTCTTTACTAAAATTTAATTTTACTAAATCATTTTCTATACTTAAACTAATTAATTTTGTATTTTTAGGTATAATCTTTTTAAATCCATCTCTAATATATTTATTAGAATCAATAGTTAATATACTAATTATTTCTTTAATTTGACTCTCTTGCTCATCACTAGTTAAAATAGTACTAACTCTAGATATATAGTTGTTGCTATCTACTAAATATATAATATTAGTTTCTTTTTTATTGTTAACATTATACTTAATACTTTCATCTTTATCAGGAAATATATATAATATTCCCAAAATAACTAAACATGATAAACTAATTATAATTTTTTTAAAAGCTTTTCTTTTTAACATAATTACACCTATTTAATATTATGATAATTAAAATATAAATATTTATAATTATTGAAAAATATTATTTTAAGTTATATAATTTAAATAAGAATAGGTGGTAATATGGCAAAGTTAAAATTAAAAAAACAAGTAAAAATAAATTTTTGTATTTTAGTAATTATTATAGTTGGTATAGTATTTGGTATTAATAAATACAAAGAATACAAATATCATCAAACTAATGAATATAAATTAACATTAGTAGGCTATACTTTAGATGAATCAAAATTAATTATTGATAAATTAAATGATAAGAATGAAGAATATTTTGTTAATAATGAAAAAAATAATTATATTATAGATTTATTAAAAGAAAAATATTTTATGGAAAAATATTTATATGAATATTTAGATTATAAAAAAGATAATAAGAAAAAAAGTTATAGTGATGTTGTAGCAATAGTAAATGTTAGAGCAAATAAAGAATGGTATGACAAAGATACAGTAAAACCTACTAATTTAGATATGGGTAATTTGATATTAGTTAATAAATTTAATTATTTAGATGCATCTTTTGTACCTAGTGATATTACAAATATAAATCTTAATTTTGCATATAGTGAAAATAGTGTTACTAAAGATTGTAACGATGCATATATAACAATGGCTAGTAAAGCAAAAGAAGATGGTGTTGTTTTACTTGTAAATAGTAGTTATAGAAATTATGAAAGACAAGAATCTGTGTATAAAGAATTTTATTATTCAAAAGGAGTTAGTTATGCAGATCAATATGCTGCTAGAGCTGGTTATTCTGAACATCAAACAGGTTTAGCAATTGATGTATTTACAAATGGTGCGTCAACAACTGATACTTTTGAAGAGTCAGAAGCCTATAAATGGTTACAAGATCATGCTCATGAATATGGATTTATATTAAGATATCCTAAAGATAAGGAATATTTAACAGGATATAGTTATGAATCTTGGCATTATAGATATTTAGGTGTAGAAACAGCAACTAAGGTGCATGAATCTGGTTTAACATATGATGAATATTATGCATACTATTTAGATAAATAATATATTTATTCTTATCAAAAACATAATATAATACATATATACATAACAAATTAAATAAAAAATTGTATAAATACAAAAATATACAATTTTTTTGTTTGATAATCGTAACTATTTATAGTAAAATTAATGTAGTAAGGTGATAATATGTTAGATACAATAAATAGACAAAAATTATTTTTTATATCTTTAATTGGAATTGTAGTAGTATCACTAGCAATGATAACTACCTATGCATATCAAACTCTACAAGTAGAATATAAAGATAATAGTAAAGAAGATTTAACTGTAAATGCTGGAGTTTTAGACGTAACTTATACAAAAGCTAAAACAATAGAAATAAATAATATGCCATTACTTCCAAATTACAAAACAGCAGATTATTTAGAATTTACATTAGATAATACAAAAAGTACTTCAAATGTTGCATATAATATTACATTAAAAAATGTAGAATATTTAAGTAGCATGGCTAGTGAAGATTTCAAATACACAATCGTAGATGCAACAGATAGTAAAAATATACCATTAAGTACTGGAGATTTTAAAGATTTAAATGGTGATACATTTATGCTTTATAATACTACAGGTATGTTTGATTTTATAGATCAAGGAAAAATAAAGAAAATAAGGATATACTTATGGCTAAAAAGTAGTAACGAAGATCAAAGTAAATTTGAAAATAAAACTAGTTCACCTTCATTCAAAGCAAATATTGAAGTAACTTCAATATTCGTATCAGATATTAATGATACATCACTAAATTATAATATATACAAAAATAATAATAGCTATCTAAATACAAAAAATGATAATTATGGTTTATCTTATTATTATATAAATAATCCAACAAATAATTATATTAACATAGATAATATGTGTTATAGAATTGTGAGAATATTAGGTAACGGTAATATCAAATTAGTTTTAGAAGATAAAAGTAACACTTGTGAAACAAGTAAAAATAATGATTACATTGTAGATACATTAGATAATTTTTATAACAGTATAACTTCTAAAAAAATACTTGTAAATAACGAATGGTGTAGTGATACAATAAATAAATATGATGTTAATACTTTAAATCCAACAAATGAAACTGATAACTATTTATATGAAGGTGCATTAAAAATATCAAATAATGAATTTAACTTTGAATGTAGTGTTACAAGTAAAACTAATGTAAGTTTATTGAGTATTGATGAAATATTAGCATCTAATTTAAAAGAAAATCAACCAAGTTATTTAAAAGGAACTACTCCATATACTCTTTTAAATAAATATGGAGTAACGAGTGGAGTAGAAAAAAATATTGTTATAGATAATGATAAAATAATAGAAAGTGAACTTACTAGTTTAAGACCTTCTATTGTAATAAATAAAAATTTAAATGTAACAGGTAATGGTA
>CAKORH010000034.1 GCA_934101235.1 uncultured Bacilli bacterium
TAATTAAACGTATTGAGAAAAATTATCCAAAGTATAAATTTATTATTACTGGTGATGGCTTATATGCAACTACTCCTATTATTAATATTTGTAAAAATTATCATTGGTTTTATATTTTTAATTTAAAACCAGATAGATTAAAAGAAATTAATGATGCTTTTGAAGGCAATATTAGATTATTAAACGAAACAACAAAAACAAATTATTTTTTATCTTCTAATATAAAATTTAACAAAAATATTCTTAATGTGTTCAAATATATTGAAACAAAGAATAAAAAATACAATAGATAAACTATTGTTTTCGAACTTTCTTTAGAAAGTTCTATTTTTTTGGTATTATGTTTATAGAATAAGGATTGATTTTATATGAATGTACCATTAGAAGAATTTATTAATAACTATTTATCTAAATCTTTTAATGAAAATATGTTTTTACCTAACAGCAAAATTAATCCCAAATATAATACTTTCAAAAAAACTGAAATTATTGCTAAAATTTTTGAAGAACACTGAAATGATGTTTATTTAAAAAATAAAACTTTGATTGATGAAATGCCGTCATAATGCTGATTATGAAATTAATAAAATTATTGATTGTGCTAATAAAAGTCTTGGATGCTCTGCATATGAATGTCCTAATTGTAAAGAGTTACAGTTCAGTCAAGGATCATAAATTTTAAATAAATCTATATAAATAAAGGGTAAAATTTCAATTATATTAGTTAAAAAAATATCCTGAAAATTACGAATTAATGCTATTTTAACGTATTTTTATGAAAAATACATAGTTTTTTAGTCAAAAGTACTTATCAACCCCTTATTTTATCTGACTAAACTGTAACTGTAAAGATATTATTTTTATCGTTTATACTTATAAATATCGAATTTGTTCTTCTTGTGGTTACAAATGTAAGCTTAATAAAGTTGAAAACATTATGCATACTTGCCTATAATGTTCAATATAGACAAATTGTTTTAACGAGTTCCTAAAGAATTAAGAAATAATTCTTTCATCCTTTTAAACAAAGAATTGATTTACTTTTTAAAGCCGTTAATGAAACTATTTATTCTATTTTAAATCTTTATTTCAAATCAGATGGTTATGATAATATCAAAAAACATATTAGAAAAAATAGATTCATCCCTAAATTCTTTGCTTTTTTTCATACTTTTGGTAGAGATATTAAATGGAATCCTCATATTCACATATTAATCGCTGAAATGAAACTTTCTAATAATAAAATTCAAGATTGGTCATATTTTAATTATAATGCTTTATCTAAAAGATTTATGAAAATATTACTAGATCTACTTTACGAAGATATAGGTAAAAGTTTTTATAAAGTAAAATGCGATATGTACAAAAAATATCCAAATGATTTTTATGTATATGCTGAAAAGAAAAAATTTTAAATCATGTATTGAATATGTAACTAGATATTGTGGTCGAGTTACTATAAGTGAAAATAGAATTATTAATTATGATGGCAATAATGTTACTTTTTGCTATAACGCACATGAAGACGAATCTTATCATGAAGAAACCGTAACTGCTGAAAAATTTATTTTAATGTTATTAAGGCATTTAATTCCTAGTAATTACAAAATTATAAGATATTATGGTTTTTATAGAAAGAAACATAAATTACATGATAAAATTGAATTGCTTATAGATATTTCTTCAAGAAAAACAAGAACAATTTTTTTGAAATATGAAAATTATATAAAACAATATTTCAATAGAAATCCATACAACTGTCCAACTTGCAATATACGGTGTAAATTTTTATGTAAAATAGTTTAATAAAGAAAAGAGGTAACAAAATATTTAATTTTGAATCATTCCCAATTAAATTAAGTGGAAAGGTAGTTAATTATATTTGCCCAAAGTGTAAATATAAATTTGAAGCACAAATTGAGCGGTTTTAGAATTTGAGGAAGAAGATGAATGGAATGGGCCTCCGCCATATACAATATGCAGTAAATGTAGATAAAAGCAGAGGATATCATCACGTATACAAAGAAAAATAAAATTAATTGTCAAACTATAATCTAAACGAAAAAACGCCACTATGTGGCGCATTTTCATGTTTGAGCTTTTATAACATCTTAAATATGAAATTCCTATTATATTAACAAATAAAAATAACTAGTTTCAATTCAATCAAACTAGTTATTTTTATATTTCTATTGAAATTGATTTTCCTTTAATAATTTAGTTGAACATTTAACTGTAGAATCATCAACATATACACAAGAACTTATTCCATCTCCATTATCAACACAGTCAGTTACATATGGGCAATACATCATGTCATTAAATTCTTCTTCAGGCATATTTGCAATTTGAGCAACTCCAACAACAATCATAATTACAAAAGATAAAATTACTCCAACTAATCCAAGTACAGCATAAACTTTACCACTTTGATTTTTCTTTTTTATTTGAACTAAAGCTACAATAGACAATACTAATCCAACTAATACAACAATATCATATAATATAGATAACCAAATAGCTTCACTTGGAATAAATAATATAATTATACTTAATATTACTAAAACAAACGAAGCAATACCTATCTTGTTTTTTGGTCCTTTCTCTTGATTAAAATTTTGTTGTGATGCTTCATCGTGAAACACAATGTCATTCTCTGTTTCGTGATTATTCATTTTTACTCCTCCTCTTCACTACCATACAGATACTCTTTTTTCATTTGATACATACATATCATCTGATTTCATTATACTATAAACTGAATAAAATTCTTCAGTAGATGATAAAACCGCATTAACTCTATTTTTATTTGGCGAATGAACATCATAACGTAATTGATTTGCTCGATAATATGGTGTTGATTGTGAACAAAAATCTAAAGCATAATGTTCAAAGATTGTTTTATAATCATTTTCTGTTGCCCCTCTACTCTTTGCTATTTCCATAACTATAGCCATCCCACCTAAATCTGCAATATTTTCTCCAAGAGTAGCTGTTCCAAATTGATTATAGTTATTATAATATTTAACAACTGCTATATTAAGCTTATTAAAATTATTCAAATCTTCCTCTGTCCACCAATTTATATAATTACCATCTCCATCATACATACTACCACTAGAATCAAGAGCATGAGATAATTCATGTCCAACCGTAAGCCCAATAGTACCAAGTAATTTATAATATGATGTATCCAAATTATTAACATCTATATTAAGCATTGTTTTATAAGAATAAATTATTCCCAATAATAAAGTTATACTATTTGTATTTGGTTGATAAAAAGCATTTTGTTCTAAATAATCTATATGTCCATACATTATATTTCCAAGTTTATATTGTCTATTATGCTCAGAATTTATAGATTGATTTATATTTATAATGTTCTGTAAATAAGAATTGTCTTTAGAGACTACATAATTGTTTTCAGCATAAACAAATTGTTTAGGAACACCAACCGTATATTTAATCTTTTGCATCTTATCTAAGGCAGATATTTTTGTTTTTTCAGTAAGCCATTGTTCACTCATTATTCTAGTTTTAAATGTTTCTATTTCTTCAAGTACAAGTTTTGTATAAAATTGACTTTCTTGTTCTGTAAAGTTTCTTTTCGAAAACTCACTTGTTATTGTATCTTGAAATAATAAATAAATGTAATGGTAAATTAATTCTTCGTCTGTTCTAAATTCTTCTGCTATTCCATTAATATCTTCTTCAAATTCATTATTAATTTTATAAAAGTCAGTGTTTATGTATTTCGAATATTCAGTAAGAATTCTCATAATTGCATATTTTTTTAATGTCGATAAATTGTCATTTGTTAAATATGTATCTATTGCTTTTAATTGATTTATATCTGCAACAAGAATACTACCACCATAAGTGTATATATCACTATATTTTTTAACAATAGAAGTTAAATTTAACACTTTTAACTCATTTTGTAATTGATTTATATTATATACCTTATAACCTTTATCAATTAATTTATCAGATTTAATAGAAAATCTTGCAATTTCTTTATACATAGACTGTATGTCATTAACCATTTTATAAGCTTCATTATCCTTATAACCATATTCTTTTAATATTTTTACATCATATTTTTTAATTTTATTAAGTTCTTGTTCGTACAAATCTAAAGAATAATACTCACTTTTTGTAACATCATAATCATATGTAATTTCATTTAAAGTAAAGTAATGTTGTTTTAAATTTGTTGGCATAAAGTTTATTGATGGATTTACTAACAATCCCATACTTAATTCTTTATTAATATTTAATACTGTTGAAACATATTCATCAACACTTTTAGTATTATTAATTAAATTAATATAATAATCAATTTCGCTTCTTATTGTTTCTTCTTTTGAATTGTTTTTATAACTATAATAAAATGAACATATTTTATCATTAACACTTCCAACAACATGATTATTACAATTATTTAATATATTATCTATAATTGCTTTTTTTTCTTTGTTAATCATTTCTAAAGAATCTGAATACATATAATACCAAGAATCTTCATCTTCATCTAATTGATTAGTACTCAAATACTTATAATTAACATGATTATAATAATCATCTTGTAATCTAGGTTGATTTTTTAATATATCACTAACTGGTTTATTAAGTACTATATTATCGTGATTACCAAAACACAATAAACATATACAATAAATAATTACTACTAATACTAAAAAACAAATTAAATATATTATTTTTTTATTTACCTTCATTAGTTTGTTCTCCTACTTCGTTAGTAACTATTTGTCCATCCTTTAAATAAATTATCCTATCTCCAAATTCTGCAACTGAATTTGAATGAGTAACTTGAATAATAGTAATATTTTGTTCTTTATTTAACTTTTTAAATAATCTCATTATTTCATTAGTAGATATACTATCTAGGTTACCAGTAGGTTCATCTGCTAAAATCAAACAAGGATCCATAATTACAGCTCGTGCGATTGCAACTCGTTGTTGTTGACCACCAGATAATTGCTTTGGTAATAATTTTCTTTTTTCAAAAAGTCCTACAGTTCTTAATAAGTTATTTAATTTTTCTTCGTAATCTTTTCTTTTCTTGCCTGCCATAATAACAGGTAAAAGAATATTATCTTCTACAGAAAGATTTGGTATCAAATTATAAAACTGAAATACAAATCCAATACTTTCTCTTCTAATTTTTGATTGTTCTTTATCGCTTAATTTGTTGACATCTTTTCCATTTATCAACACAGTTCCTTCAGTAGGAGAATCAAGAAAACCTATTTGATATAATAATGTAGATTTCCCGGAACCACTCTCACCCATTAAAGATATAAATTCACCTTTATTTACAGTTAAATTTATTCCTTTTAAAACTTCTAATGGTGTAGATAAACCATCTTTAAAAACTTTTTTTAAATTATTTATTTGTAATATAACTTCATTATTCATATTTTAATTCCTCCACTATATTCATCTTTTTAATCTTTCTTTTCATTACTAAATATATAACTAACATTATTACACCTATTATAAACAATAAAATCAAAATGCTTACTATACTAAATGAAATAGGCATATATAATCCCAATATTGACATTGTATATTTTAATAATTTAATTAACATTACAGTAAATACAACTGAAACTAAAGCAGAAATAAAATATGATAAAAATACTTCTATAAAGATCATTTTATTTAATTGTATTCTACTCATTGAAGTAGAATACAATACAGCCATTTCTTTTTTTCTTTCAAAGAAACTAACAGTTTGATTATTAATTATTCCTATTAAAGCAACACCTATTATTACCAAAACAACTTCTATAATGGTCTTATAAGTTTCCTTCATAGCATTTTCTGTTTTTTCTATATATTCTTGTTGTGAATATACCTCTGGCATTTGATACGTAATAGTTCTTAAAACCTCTTTTCTTATATCTTTTATATTATTTTCATCAGTCACTTGAATAAAATATTGTTGATTTGAAAATATAGGTATTAGATCTTCTACAATACTTTCACTCAATATTATACTCATATAATTTACTCTGCTTGTATCTGCAAATCCAACAACTTTTAAATTTAATGGAGTTTCAACAGTAAATCTTTCTTCTTTGGTTATACCATTTACTACAACTATATCTCCTATTTTTAATTTATATTTTTCTTTAAAATATTCACTTACAATAATTTCATTTTCTGAAAGATTATCTGCCAATTTTGCATCTAAGTCTAATAAATTGCTATCTTCTAATAATGTTTTATAATTATCACTATATAACAAAGTTAAATGATTAATTTTGTTATTTGCAAAAGTAACAGAGTCATAATTTTTAGCAAGATCATCTGTATATAATACTGAAACTCTTTCAACATTATCAATAGCACGAATATCGCTAGTAACATCCATAGGTTCAAGAGATGAATATACATATAATTCTGATTTAACCATATCAAGTTTAGCTTTATAACTACTAATAGAATAGTTTAATAAAGCGAATAATAATAACGATACACACATCATAACTGAAACAATAACATTTGTATTTATTTGTAATTTATTATTTACAATTGTATTTTTAGCCATTTGCCAAACAGGATTTTCAACTTTATCCATCAATTTGCTAAAATATCTAGTTATAGTTGGTAATAATAATGCAATAGCTATAAACAATGATAAAATGCCAATAATACAAAAGACAAAATTTAAATTACAACTAAATATTATTGATACAACACCTATTGTCAAGAAAAAGAAACCAAATAATAATTTATTTATTGAATATTTATATATACTCTCATGTTTATTAAATATGCATTCCTTTATGCTCAACTTACTTGACTTTAAAATTTCTGAAATTGATAAACCAATTTGAAATAAAACTAACATTACTATAGTCAATATAATGATTAGGAAACCATAAGTTTCAAATGAAACCATTTCAATTGTTATACTCATAGTATCTTCCATCATTTCAAATAACAAGAATAATGCTTTAGTAAATCCAACACCGGCTACTGAACCTAATACACCACCAATTAGACCATAAATTGCCATCTCCATCAAAAGAATTAAATTCATCTTTTTAACCGAAGCCCCAATACTTCTAAAAGAACCAATAATAGGAATTCTCTCACTAATTATTATCTTCACAATTGAATTCAAGGTAAAATAAACCACTATTAAAATTAATAATAAAGCAATAATTCCAATTTTCAAAATATATCCAAAAGTAACATATAAACTTGGAGCTTCAACACTTATGAAATTCATTCCATAATCATCTTCTATATTATTCAATTCTTCTGTTAATACAGACATTGTTTTGTTGCCTAAATAATTTAAGCAAAAATATTCATATGGCATTTTGTCTTCGCCAATTAATTTTAAAAATGTTTGTTCATTTGACACAAATGATAGTTCTTGTAAAAACGCACCAGAATCTTTTGCAATATATTTAACAACTAAATTATGTACACTACCATTTTCGTCATAATATTGTATTTGTTTGTTTTCTTCTAACTTATACTTACTAGCAACACTACTTGAAACAATAATTTCATTATCATTTAACACTATATTTTTTTCTTCTTTAAATTCAATCATTTTCATTTTTATGGATTGCTGAATATTTAATCCTAATAAAGGTGTTGATACAAATTCATTTTTTTCATTTTTTATATATCCATAACTGTAATCGCTTACACCTAGATAATCAAATTCAACACCAACAGATTTAATCCTATCTATACTTAATTTTTCTTCTGTAACAGGATAAACCATATAATTATATCCTCCCATAAAAGAATTAGATAAAGAATTCCAGAATGATTTAATTGAAAATACCATTCCTAAAGATAATGATAATAAAAGACCAACTCCAAAGAGGGATATTATAATTAAAAAAGTTCTCCCTATATTTTCTTTAATATTTCTTATAATATGTTTCAAAAAAATTCTCATATACTACACACTACCTTATTCCCTACAACTCTTAAGTTACTCGTAGAGCTTCCTACGATACCGCAATTAGTATAACACAAGCAATTAATTTTTACAATGATATTTAATTTTTGAGTTCCGGTATTTTACAAAAATCAGACTACTTTTTTAATAATTTATTTAATAATACTTGTTAAATCTTATTTTTTACAAAAATTTTATTTTTTATTTCACGCCAAAATTGAACATCGTTAGATGTTCAATTTTATAGTTTTAAGTTTTTTATTAATTTATATTTTAAGACATAGCTGCTTATATTTTTCTCTTATCTCTATTTCTTGCCACTTTTTAATGTCTGTATGTGCATATGCTAGTATATTTTTTATTCCTCTTGCAAACTGGCTCATCCATACTATGACCTTTCCTCTTAATGATTTACTTGATTCTACTATTTTTATACTTAATAGTTTTTTATTTACTTCTTCTGCTAATAAACTAATATGTCCTAAAT
>CAKORH010000035.1 GCA_934101235.1 uncultured Bacilli bacterium
AAAATATGAATGAACCACCTGAAAAACCAAGTGGTGAAGATAATGGAAATACTAATTCAAATGAAAATAATACTGATACAACAAAAGAAGAAAATGAGCAACAAAAAGATAATTCTGAAACAAACAATCAAAATACTACTGGAGAAAATCAAGATAATAGACCAAGCATGCCAAATAATATGGAAAATAACAGTACAAAGTTAGAAACTAAATATTATATAATATTTGGAATAGAAAGTTTATTATTAGGTGCAACAATAACATATATGATTTTATCTAATTTAAATAAAAAAGGAATAAAAGAAACATTTAAAAACAAAGATAAAGTTATAATATTTATAATGAGTACTATTATATTAACTGCTTCACTAACATATGTTGATTCAATTATAACTGAAAAATATTTTATAAGTAATAGTGAGAACGATATAAAAAATATGAATAATGGTAGCACTAATGTTACATACACTGCAAGTAAGGAAATAAATGAATCAACTACAATTGATAGTGGAGATTATAATTCTACTGAGAGTGACGAGAATGCAATACTTATAAATAATGGTACATCTACTATAAGCAATATTAATGTTACAAAAACAGGTGACAGTGATTCTGGGGATGCAACTAGTTTTTATGGAAATAATTCCGCAATATTAGTTAAGGGCGGAGCAACTGTAACTTTAAAAAATATAACTGTAGAAACAAATGCCAAAGGAGCAAATGGAGTATTTAGTTATGGTGGAAGCGCTACTACAAATAATTCGAATAGTGATGGTACAACAGTTAACATAAGTAATTCAAAGATAAAAACTACAAAAGATAACTCTGGTGGTATTATGACAACTGGTGGAGGAATTATGAACGCAACAAATTTAGATATTGAAACATCAGGGACTTCATCAGCAGCAATTAGAACAGATAGAGGAGGCGGAACTGTAAACGTAAACAAAGGTAGTTATAAAACAACTGGACAAGGTTCACCAACAATTTATTCAACAGCAAACATCACTGTGAAAAATGCTACATTAACATCTACAGCATCAGAAGGAGTTGTAATAGAAGGAAAAAATTCTGTAACATTAGAAAATGTAACATTAACAGATACAAATAATAAATTAAATGGTCAATCAACTACATATAAAAACATATTTTTATATCAATCAATGAGTGGTGATGCAAGTGAAGGAACATCAACATTTACATCAAAAAATAGTAAAATAACTACAAATAAAGGTGATACATTTTATATAACAAACACTACTGCAACAATTAACTTAGAAAATAACGAAATAGTTAATAATGATGAAACTGGTAATTTTTTAAGGGCACAAAAAGATTCATGGGGAACTACTAATTCAAATGGAGGAATAGTAATTCTTAATATGACAAATCAAAAAGCATATGGAAATATAGAAATAGATTCAATATCTACATTAGATATGACACTAAATACAAAGTCATACTATGAAGGAACTATAAATAATTCTAATACCGCAAAAAGTATAACATTAAAATTAGATAAAACATCTAGTATTAAATTAACTGGAGATTCATATGTTACCTCATTAGAAAATGAAGACACTAAAAATAGTAATATAGACTTTAATGGTTATAAATTATATGTAAATGGAGTTGAAGTTAACTAAAAAAGTATATTTGTGAATTATCGCAAATATATTTTTTATATACAAAGAAAAACATAAATGTTACAATAAATACGTAAATATTACTAATTAGGAGCGTAAATATGATAGAAATTAAAAATGTAACAAAAATATATAACGGAGAAAAAAAAGCAATAAACGATGTTAGTTTTAAAGTTAATAGTGGGGAGATATTTGGCTTTATCGGACATAATGGTGCTGGAAAAACAACTATGATAAAAATGATTGTAGGTATTTTAAATATTGATGAAGGTGATATTTTAATTAATGATAAATCTATTAAAAGTAATCCTATTGAATGTAAAATGAATATGGCCTATGTTCCTGATAATCCAGATTTATATGAAAATATGAAAGCAATAGACTTTATTAATTTTATTTGTGATATGTATGAAATTGATACAAATACTAGAAAAGAAAATATAAAAAAATATTCTAAAATGTTTGAAATAGAAAATAAATTAGGTGATGACATATCAAGTTTCTCTCATGGAATGAAACAAAAAGTTGCTCTAATAGCAGCACTTGCACATAATCCAAAAGTATTAATAATGGATGAACCATTTGTGGGTTTAGATCCAAAGGCAGTTTATGACATGAAAGAATTAATGAAACAAATGGCTAAGGATGGTAAAACTGTATTCTTTTCAACACACATTTTGGATGTAGCAGAGAAATTATGTGATAGAGTTGCAATAATAAAAAATGGAAATATTGTTAAAATAGGAAAAATGAAAGATATTAAAGGTGATGAATCACTAGAACAAGTATTTCTTGAATTAGGAGAAAAATAATGAAAAAAATAATATCTTTACTAAAAGCAACTTTAACACAAGATATGAACATATTTAAATATAGTGCAAATAAAAATTCAAAAAAAATTACTAAAATTTTATTACCGGTTATTTTATTTACTATAGTATGTATAAGTATAGGAAGTTATGCTTATATGTTAGCAAAACCTCTTCATGAAATAAAATTAACTTATATCATGTTAACAATGTTTTTGTTCGTTGTAACTATACTTACATTTATAGAAGGTATATTTAAATCTCAAGGAATACTATTTGAAGCAAAAGATAATGATATGTTATTTTCTCTTCCTATAAAAAAAGAAAATATACTATTTATAAGATTATTTAAATTAATTTTATTTCAATATATTTTTAATCAAATGTTTTTGCTTCCATCATATATAATTTATATTTATTTTGAACATCCTAATATAAGTTTTTATTTATTATCTATCTTAACATATCTTTTAATACCTATAATACCAACTATAATCTCTTCAATATTAGGTTATATTACTAAAATAATATCAAGTAAATTTAAATCAAAGAAAATAATTCAAACAATATTTACTGCAATAATATTTATGGGAATATATTTTTTATCATTCAAACTAGATACTTTTATAAAAGGTATAGCAAATAAAGCAAATAGCATAAATGATTTAATAACTAGTATATATTATCCAATAGGATTATACATTAATTTAATAAACAAATTTAACTTTATTGATTTATTAAAACTTATTGTAATAAATATAATTCCATTTATATTATTTATTATAATAGGTTCAAAATTATATTTTAAAACAATATATAAATCTAATGAAACAAGTATTAAATCTAAAGGAAAAATAAAAATAACAAAAAGAAATAAAATATTTAGTTTATCCAACAAAGAATTTAAAAGATATTTTTCATCACCAGTATATATGTTTAATACATCATTTGGTTTATTACTATTAATAGTAGCATCAATAATAATTTGTATTAAAGGTGATAAAGTATTTTTTAGTATTTTAAGTACTTATGGAATAAAAACAAAATTAAGTATAGAACTTATTTTCTATATAATACTATTGTTTTCTATATACATGACTTCAATAACATCAAGTAGTATTAGTTTAGAAGGAAAAACAATAAACATAACAAAAAGTTTACCTATAAAAACTACAACAATTCTTAATTCGAAATTGCTATTTGCTATTTTATTAGAATTACCATTCATCACACTAAGTACTATATTAGTATCTATAAAATATAAATTTAATATATTAATTATTTTACTTATACTTATTTCAGCAATATTAATTATATTATTAAATGGTATTATAGGACTAATAATAAATTTAAAATACCCAAAATTAAATTTTAGTAACGATACAGAAGTAGTTAAACAAAGTATGTCTTCTATGTTAAGTGTATTTATAGGAATGAGTATATTAATTGTAAGTATTGTACTATTTATTAAATTTATAGACCAAATAAATTTAGCATTATTAATAACAGTATATATCTGTATTATCCTCATAATAGATTTAATTCTATATAAAATACTAACTAAATATGGAACAAATGAATATAACAAATTAATTGTATAACGAAACTCATTATTTAATGAGTTTTTTACTTTATAAAAAATATTATATAAGATATAATTAAAAAAAATTAGAAAGAGAAGATATAAAGTTTTGAATAAAATAACTTAACTTTATTAAGGAGGAGAACATGAAAAAAAGAGAAGAAGTATATGATTTATATTGGTATTTTGCATATGAAAGACAAAATATTTTTATAAAAAAACTAAATGGAGAACCATACCCATGGACAAATGATGAAATTTTAAATACATATAAATTTTGTAATTCATACAGAGTAAATGATAGAGTAAGTCAATATTTATTAAAAAATGTAATATATAATGGTATCAACTACTCTAAAGAAACTATGTTATTTAGAATAATTTTATTTAAACTATTTAATAAAGAATCTACATGGGAATTATTAAAAAACAATTTAAAAGACATAACATTAGATAATTTTAATCAAGAAGAATATTCTAAAATATTAACAAATTCTATAGAAAGAGGAGAAAAAATATATAATGACGCATACATAAGTTGCGCTACAAAAGCATTTGGCTATGATAGAAAACATGACAATCATTTGGCATTATTAAATAAAATGTTCATAATAGACAAAATGCAAGATAAAATATTAAAATGTAATAATATGACAGATGCATTTAATATTATTAAATCATACCCATTAATAGGTAATTTTATGGCTTATCAATTAGTAACTGATATTAATTATAGTGATATTGTTGATTGGAAAGAAGATGAATTTACAGTAGCAGGTCCTGGTTCATTGCGTGGAATTAAAAAATGTTTCATTTCTCTAGATGGAATGACTAATGAAGATATTATAAGGTATATGTATGAACACCAAGATGAAGAATTTAAAAGACTTAATTATGATTTTAAAAAAATAGGAAATAGAAAATTACAACTTATAGATTGTCAAAATATCTTCTGTGAATTAGATAAATATTGTAGACAAGCATTACCAAGTTTAAAATCAAATAGAGTAAAAATAAAAAAGAAGTATACACCAAAAAAAGAAAAAATAGAATATATTTATCCACCCAAATGGAATATTAATGAACAACAATAAGTTGTTTTTTTAAATATTATAAAGTATAATAAGTATGAAAAGTATAACTAAGGAGGAAATATGAAAAAAGATAAATACATAGGTATATGTAAAGTAGGAGAAAAAGGACAAATAGTTATTCCAAAAGAAGCACGTAATATGTTTGATATTAATCCTGGAGATTCAATAATTGTATTATGTGACAAGAAAAAAGGAATTGCATTGGTAAAATCTGAAGTAATAGAAGATTTAAGTACAAATATATTTAAAAAAGGAGAATAAACATGATTTGTATAGAAACAAAAAATTTAACCAAAAAATACAAAGATGTTATAGCAGTAAATAATTTAAATCTAAAAATAAACGAACATGAATTATTTTCATTATTAGGTACAAATGGAGCAGGAAAAACAACAACTTTAAAAATGTTATCAACACTAATTTCACCAACTAGTGGTATGATAAAAATAAATAATCTAGACATAAATAAGAATAAACAAAATATAAAAGAAATAATAAATATCTCACCTCAAGATACTGCGATAGCAAAAAATTTAACTGTTAAGGAAAATTTAAATTTCTTTGCAGGTGTATATCAAATAAAAGATAAAGATAAAAAAATAAATGAATTAATTGATTTATTTGAATTAAATGATGTTTTAAACAAAAAGGCATCAACACTATCAGGAGGATGGCAACGAAAATTATCTATAGCAATATCACTTATAAACGAACCATTAATATTATTTTTAGATGAACCCACATTAGGTTTAGATGTAATAGCGCGAAAAGAACTATGGAATATTATAGAAAAATTAAAAGATAAAACAACAATAATATTAACAACACATTACATGGAAGAAGCAGAAAAATTATCTAATCGTGTTGGAATAATGTCAAAAGGTAACTTAGTTAAAGTAGGTACTCCAAAAGAAATTATCTCACTTTCAAAATGTAAAACTTTTGAAGATGCATTTATAAAGTTTGCTACTGGAGGTGAATTATAATGAAAATATTAAATTTTTCAAATAGAAATTTTAAAGAAATAATAAGAGATCCATTAAGTATAATATTTGCAATATTATTACCACTATTTCTATTATTTATATTCGAGCAATTTAATATACCAAATGATAATTATAAAATAGAAAATTTTACCCCAGGAGTAATTATATTTAGTTTATCGTTCATAACTCTTTTTACATCAATGTTAATTTCAAGTGATAGAAAAACTTCACTATTAATACGCTTAGGAGTTAGTCCTATGAAGTCTATAGATTATATTTTAGGATATATTCTATCTTTAATACCTATTGTAATAATAGAAACAATACTATTATTTATATTAGCAATTATACTAGGTCTCAACTTTTCTATATATATTATTTATGCATTATTAATATCAGTAATAATTTCAATATTATTTATATCTCTAGGAATTATTATAGGAAGTATTTTTTCAGAAAAAGCATCTTCTGGAATATCTAGTATAATACTTCAATTAGTAATATTTACTAGTGGTATGTATTTTCAAAAAGAATTATTAGGTAATTTCTTTAAAAATTTATGTAATATATTACCATTTGAAAGTACACTAATAATAATTAAAGGAATAATGAATAATAATTTATCTTCAATAAAAGTTTATAATATTGTAATATTCTTAATATATTTATTATTGTCTATAATATTATCAATACTAATATTTAACAAAAATATGTTAATTAACGATAATTAATAATAAAAAATGAATAAAATAATGTTATAATTTAATTAGTGAGTGTATATGAATATAGAAGAATTAGAAAAATTAAGAAAAAAAGCTAAAAATATATTAATATTTGGAATAATAATTTCCATAATTATAACTGTTTTAGCATATTATTACTTTAAAAATATAGCAGTATTAGGTATATCTTTTACACTATCTATTATAATTATTATAATAATATATAGTGGTCCAAAAAATAAATATGTAAGCCTTTATAAAGAAACATTTGTATTAAAAGCATTACAATCTACTTTTAATAATTTAGTATATAAACAAGATAGAGGTATATCTAGAGATATAATAAGAAATACTGGTATGATGAATATGGGAGATAGATATAGTTCTAATGATTATATAAGTGGAAATTATAAAGGAGTAAACTTTATACAATCAGACATACATATTGAGGAAAGACATGAAACAACAGATAGTGAAGGTCATACAACAACTACTTATATAACACTTTTTATGGGCAGATGGATGGTATTTGATTTTAATAAAACATTTAAAGCAAATGTTCAAGTACGTCAAAAAGGTTTTTGGAATGCTAAAAGAGGTAATTGGTACGATAATATAAAATATAAAAAAGTTGAAATGGAAGATGAAGTATTTAATAAAAATTTTTCAACATTTGCACAAAATGAACATGACGCATTCTATATATTAACTCCATCTTTAATGGAAAAAATAAAAAAATTAAGCAATGATATAAGGGGAAGTTTATTATTTTGTTTTATAGATAATAAATTACATATAGGTATAAATAATAATGAAGATTCATTCGAATGCAGTATATTTAAAAAAATAGATGTAGAAAAGATAATGAATGATATATCACGAGATATCAAACTTATTACAGATTTTATAGATGAATTAAGTTTAGATAATGATTTATTTAGAGGGGAGGTGTAGTATGGATACAACATATATAGTATTAATTATTATAGGAATAGTATTATTAAGTATTATAATATGGTATATATCTACTATAAATAAATTAAATAGAGCAATTATAAAAATAGATGAGGCATCATCAGGAATAGATGTAGCTTTAACTAAAAGATATGATGTATTAACAAAAATGATTGATGTTGTAAAAGCATATAGTAAGCATGAAAAAGAAACTCTTTTTGAAGTAATAAAACTTCGTAAAGGAATGAGTTTAAAAGAAAAAAATGATGCTAATAGTAAAATGAATGAAAATATGAATAAGATAAATGTATTAGCAGAAAATTATCCAGAATTAAAATCTAATGAAAACTATAAAGCATTACAACTTTCTATATCAGATGTTGAAGAACATCTACAAGCATCAAGAAGATTATATAATTCAAATGTTTCAATATATAATCAATTACTAGTTACTTTCCCAACTAGCAGTATTGCCAAAAGTAAAGGAATGACTAAAAAAGATTTCTTTGAAGCGGAAGATATAAAAAAAGAGGATGTAAAAATAGATTTATAATTATAGCCAAACAAAAAGTATATCAAATTTATTAAAGATATACTTTTTTTATCAAATAAATTACTATAG
>CAKORH010000036.1 GCA_934101235.1 uncultured Bacilli bacterium
AAATGGAATATAATTAATAAATTTAAAGAAATAAGAAATAATAATCTTTTTACTATTAGTATTTATCTAGCAAAAATAAAAATTATTTTTATTTTATTTATAAGATATTGATATCAAAAAAGAGATAAAAAATTTATCTCTATTTTTCACCTTTAACTTCTATATGCGCTGCAAATTTTGATCCTTGATTACTATTTTGTTCTTCACCTGTCTCTAAAAAATATATTAACAATTGATAAGTATGACTAATTCCATCGGCATTTTTAAAATATGGTGAACCTTCAAAAGTGATTGTACTAGTACCAGTGGGTAAATTACCAGTTAAATTATTTAAAACTACACTAGATGTATCACTATCATCTTTATGACCAATTAATTCATAACTTAAAGCATCATCTTGAAAAGTATTAGCATCTACAACCATTGATATTTTATATTTCATGTCTAGTTCGGTAGTATTTGTTCCTGTTATAGCAAAAGATTTTTTTATCCATGCGTCAGTAGTGGGATCTTTACTATCTACAGTACCTCTTGGATATATTTTGCTTTCAGGACTAATATCTATATTATTACTATTATCTTGATAAGTTAATATCATTTTTCCAGCTTCCATCGTAATAGTAGATGTACTTTCAAATTCTCCACGTAAGTTAGCACTAAAATATGAATAAGATATTCCTAATGTGGATATTACTAGTAGTGCTACTAAACTAATACTTAAAATAGTTTTATTTGCTTTCATAAATAACCTACTCTCTATTATATTGTTATTTTACAACATCTAATATTTTATTTCAACCTAAGAGTTATCATCATCGTTAAAAAAATCGTCATAATACTGATCATCAGTAATGTCACCAACAACAACACTATCTTTATCAACATTTATTGTTGGTTCTTCATTATTTGAATTAGATTTATTTTCTTTAATCAAATCATTAAAATTAAATGCTGACGTCATGTCTAATTTATCATAATCTTCAGATTTATCTTCAAATTCATCCAGTGTTTCTGGCTTTGTTTCTTTATTCTTAGCTTTTTCTTCTTCTTCTAATTTTGCAATTTGAGCATCTATTCTTTTAACTAGATTATCAATATCAAATTTAGGACTAGTAAATTCATTGTTTGTATTTTCAAAATCTTTATCATCAAGCGTATCAATTTCTGTATCATCCATGTCATCATTAAAATCATTTAAGAATTTACCACTTGTTTGCTTTGGTGATGATTCATTATTTGGATTTAAAATAGAATCAGGTTCATAAATATTTGATGCACTTGTTTCGGTCTTTTTACTATAAAACGGTGAAAACTGATTATCATTAATTTCATTTAAATCATTGTTATTTTGATTTTTAATATTTGGATGTTTATTATTAAAATTTCCAAATGGATTTAAAGAATTTACTTCTTCAGGAGTGCTATTAAAATCTGGTGCCAAATTGGAGCTTTCATCGTTTAAATCTTCACTTTTTTCATTTGAAGGTTTAGGTGCTGAAGCATTATTTTTATTATTATTATCTAAAGCTTCAAATAATTTATTTCTTTTTTGTACTTTAACAAATTCTTTAATATCAAATAATTCTACTTTACGTCTTTCACGTTCAACTAGTTTACCATTACCAAACTCATGACCCCAGTCAATCTCAAAACTAGGTGTCATTTTAGTTCTAAAGGGGTTTAACCTACTTCTTAAAATAATAACTTCAAACATTTGTAATTTTTGTAAGTCTGATACCGTAATAAGTGGCGTTGATGCTGTTTTATCTTTTTCTTTAGATTTAACTTCACCACATAACTTACTTATTTCTTCTAAAGCAGCAAGCTCCGTTGTTATTAAATAAATAATATTACCACAGTTACTTCTAATTGTTTCAGCTTGTTCTTTACCGTATACATCATTAAGCTGAGCAAAGTTTTGAATAATAAAAGTAAATCTAATTGCTCTAGAACGAGCCGCTGTTACCATGGTTGTAACATCTTTAAGTGGTGGCATATTTGCAAACTCATCTAAAATAAAATTTGTTTTAAAAGGTAGTTTACCTTTAGGATATGTTTGAGCCACATCAATAAGCGTTTCATATAATTGTTTTAAGAAAATAGTCGCCAGTGCATGATATGTAGTTTTTTCATCATGAATAATCATAAATACTGCTGTCTTCTGCGTACCTATCTCTCTCATATTAAAATCACTATAAGAAAGCATCTCTGATAGTTCTTCCTTAGTCGCAAATAATCTTATCTTTTGTCTAAATACTGATAAGATACTTCCCTTTGTTTCATTAGGAGCATTTATCGTATTTGATGCAAACACATAAGTATTAGAGTCTTCACCCTTTAAGGTAAAATACTCTTTCGTATAATTACTAGTTGCAAAATTTTCTTCTCCAACTGTTGACATGTAATTAATTGAATTTAAATTAATTTGATCTTCTTTAGCATCTTGAAATAAACCAAGTGCAAGTCCTGAGAAGAAGTCAGAAGCCGATTTTTCCCAGAATGGATCATTTTTATTATTTGGATCATACAAAATATTATGAGCAACATCATCTAAAAGCTCAACTGCTTTATCAGTATTACCATCTTTATATAATTGATATGGAAGTGTAAGGGGATTCCAAGCATTTCCTAAATTAGGATTACGAAAATTTAATACTATAATTTTATAACCTTTATCTCTTAAAAATTCTGAATGATCACGGTATAATTCGCCTTTGGGATCTGTTACAATAATACTTTCACCATGTCTAGCAAGAGTTTGTATCTGTGCATTAACTACACAGGAACTTTTACCAGAACCAGTAGCACCAATAACTAAACTATGATATTCACCATTATCTACCCAAATATTTTTACCATCATTAATTAAAGGCATACCACCTGCTTCACTAGTTTGCTCTTTAATAATTACTTTTTCAACATCTTTGTCATTTTTTATTTCATTTGGCTTAGCCCACCTACTATAACCTTTTTCTTCTTTTTCTTTAAAAGAGAAACCAAACCCCTTTGAACCTTTATCTCGTTCAAAAATATAGGAGGATACACTTAAAAATATAGAGACTAATACTGCAAAAAATACTACTAAAGTAGGAAGTAAATAAGGTTTTACAAAACCCTTAAAAAAATTTAGTCCAAAAAATTCTGATGTATTTAATAAAGATGTAACATTTAGTACTGCAAGTGATGATAAAATTAGTAAAAAAATACAAAAAATAATAAAAATTACTAAATCTTTTGGCTTTACTCTAAATTTCATAGTCTCTCCTCCTTGTCATTTTTTATTATATAATAATATTTTTATTTTTTCTATATTAATTATTAGAAAATTTCACTTTATAAAAAGTATAAAAACCAAAAATAAATATTGCCACTAAAAGAGTACCAATCAAAAAAACAATTAGTATATTACTTTCCTTTTCATTAAGTAAGGTATTATACGAAACATTAGTTTTATCTATTTCGATAGATATTTCTTTATTTTTAAAATTATTCTTATTTATAGTCCAAATATAAGTATTATCCTTTATTTCATCGGCATTATTATTAATTACTTTATAGTTAGTAACAAAATTTACAGTTACATCACTTAATAATTCATAATAATCAAAACATTTAAAGTAATTGCCTGTACTTATTTTAATATTGTTTTGTTCATTAGTTATTTTTACATTATCATAACATTGTCTAATTATTGGGGATAAATAATAATTATTTTGTTTTAACTCGTTAGAATAAGTTAATCCGATTTCTTTATTTGTATCGATTCTTTTGAGTTCAAAGCTTCGCGTTTTTTCTGTTTCTTGTCCATTTAATATATCATGCATGCTTTGATAAGTATAATCTATCTGTTCTTCAAAAGTGAATCCATTTTTTGATACGTAATCTTTTTTTTCTTTGTTTTCAATAAGATAGCCATTTTCTTTAAAAGATTCACCTTCAAAATTAACACTATATTCAACACTACAACCACTAAGCATAATAATTAAAATAAACATTAATAATATTTTTTTCATCATTTTGAACATGCCCATGCTGCAGCCGCCTCACGAGGGAAAATATTTATATCCCATGCCATTTTTGATCTTGCTTCACTATTCGGATCGGCTACAACTATCCTTCCATCATCAGTTACTTTTCTTAAAACTATAAAATGTCCACCTTTAGAAAAAGTTCCTGGATTTACAGACATTGAAATTAAATTGCCACTCATTAAAGAATTTTTTATAGTGGCAGCGTCGGTATTAATTTGAGTACAATTTACATTATACGCACTACTAACGGCAGGCATAAAAGCCCAGGCAGTACCATTGTCTTTAACTCTATAGCCATTTTTTAAACTAAAATCAGCTGTTTCAATTGGTGTAATCATTTTACCAGTTATATTCGTTAAAACCATGGCCATCGCTGTAGGACAGCATCCAGCTGAGGCTATAGTAGTTCCATATCCATAATTAACGTCTGGATATTGATATTGAAAAAAATGAATAAAATCATCATCTACCAAATAAGGAACACCATCACCACCTATTGTAACTTCACCATCGGGTCCTTCATCTTTACTTTCAAATTTGTTATTGGGATTATTATTAGTTAATTCAAGAATTCCACCAGCATTAGGTAAAAAGCCTATAAGAAATATTAAACATAATATTATAATTAATATACATATACCAATTATAATTATATTTTTATACTTTTTAATAAAGTATTTAGCAACTAAATTAGTGCTTAATTTTTTTGCTTGATTAACAGAATCTTTTATTACATTGTTTTCATTTAAATTATTATTTTTTTCATCAGTACTTACATTGTCATTTTCGCTTTCTATAGGAAAATCTGGATTTAAATCATCAATTTCTTCTTCTTCATTTAAATATGCAACTTCAACATTTGTATTAGGATGCCTGTAATATTTAGAAGCTATATTATTTCCAGTATTAACAACCGAAGCTATGTGAGCATATTTTTTTCGTAACTGATTTGCCTTTTTTAAAGTGGTCGCTGCAGTCTTAATTGTTACAGGATCCATAAAAATTACCTCCTTTTTTTAATTTAAAATCACGCTATAATCCATTATGCTATTTTCAATAAATCTAAAAGTATTTCCAGAATTATCTATAATATAAAAAGTGTTCTTTTTATTATAAATTGTATAAGAATATCTTTTGACTTCTGCCTGTTCTAATTTTATCGACTTTATTTGATTAATGTAAAATTCAAATTCTTCGAAACTATTAAATCTACTTTTCTTTTCTTCATCATTAAGTAAATCATACGCTTTTTCTGGATAATATAGCATAAAATTTACATACTCTGCCAGATATTTTTTGGCAAGTTGTTCATTATTTATATAAATAGGAACAACCTCATTAATTTTATATTTTTCTTTCATTTTGCTTTCATTAAATATAAATTTCTCTTTTTTAGGTCTAGTAAAACTAAAAATAATTAATGCAATAACAATTAAAGAAAAGCAAATTATTATTACTTTTTTATTATCACTTGCACTACCCATTGTCGATACCACCTTTAATGAAAATATTACCTTCGTAAGGAGTTATATTAAATGTACCATCATTTTTATTAATTGAAACTATAAAATAATAATTATCTTTTATTTTTAAACTATCTATTGTTTCTTCCATAAAATAGCCAGAAACATAATATTGATAAGTATTTAATTTATTATACATTTTTTGAGCTTGATATGTTGTGCGCTTTGTAATATCAGGTGTAAAATTATATACATTTTCAATTGTTACATTTTTTTCAATTTTATAATCATTATTTAGAAGTAACATTATTGAGTTTGTATCTTTATTTTTAACAACATTTATATATTTGTTGATACAATTTTCTATAGTAAAAAAATTAGATGCATTATTTACTACTTTGTATTTATCATTTAGTTTTTCTATGCTGCTTTTATCATCATTATTAACTAAAATTATTAATATGATAGCAAAAACACATAATAATATAATATAAATAAAATTTTTGTTAAATTTTAAATTCATTATCTTAATTCCTCTCACGAATAACTTCCATCATAAATTCCATGTACAAATAATTGACACTCTTTTTTTCTTCTTATAATTAACGTGGATCTATATGTTCCTCCTGAAGCTTTATTAATCCACCAATTATTACATAAGGCATCATTAGAACCATAGGAAGTATAAGCTTGAACAAAACCATCAAGATTACCACAATTATATTTTAAACTTAAAAGTGCGTCTAATTGATTTTGAGTTAAATTAAAACCAGCGTTAGCAACAATTGTTTTTACGTCACTCATATAATTATCTAATATCATATTTTGAACTTTATCTACAATAACTATGGGAATAGTTTTACCACAATAATTAGAGTATGGTGGTGTTAAAGAATATCCAACCGCCGCAAATTTTTCATAGTGATTTGACAAGGTTACTCCAATTCCAACTGTAGGAATATCCCCTGCATTACAGTACACTTGATAGCTATCACCAATAATTTTTCCAGTTCCTTCCAATCCTAATAGAAACTTCAAAAAATCACCACTTGCAGTTGCTGGGCGTGGGTTATCAATTTTTACATAATCATTAGGGTTAACTGCAGTAGCCTTACTGGACCCTGTTCTTACTTCAAAATATAATGAAGTTCTATTTATTTTACCACTGGCTCCCATTTTACCAATAACTTGGCCTTGACTAACAGAATCACCTACACTAACAGTAATGGTTCCTTCATGTAAATGACCATATAAAGTAGAATTGCCATCCGCATGAAGAATAATAACGTAATTACCATAACCGCTACCACATTCTTTATCGTCATTGCTTTTGCATCCTGTTTCTACTTCACTAACCGTTCCCGCACTGACGGCAATAATGTTAGTTTTTCCTACTTTTTCATTAGCTATTATTTCAATTCCATAGTTTTTATTATATTCATTATTAACATCATCCCTTGTAGTTCCAAAATCACGATATATACTAGATGATTCAGGTTCTCCTGATGCAAAAGTTTTTCCATTATCTATCGTAGTTTCAACACTACCAATTGGCCACCAATAACTATGACTATTAACATCTGTATATGATACATTCGCTCCACCATTAACCTCATAACCATTGTAATCATGAAGCATCTTTTTTATATTATCGATAATTTTAGTTCTTGCTTTTTTAATTTCTTCTTCATTTTCACTTAACATTGTATCATCAGCAATAACATAGAATTCATCCATCGTTTCCACTCCAGCATTTTTTAATACTTTAGCAAAATAATATTGTAAATGAGGTTTTTTATCAAAATAATCACCATCTTGTAAAAATTGCCAATAATAGTTTTCATCAACACTTTTATTTCTTTCAATAATAAGATGGCCAGGAGCTTCGAAACCGGCATTTACAACATCTTCATCACAATTTTTTTGGATATCACTTTTAATACGAAAAAAACTTCCAAGTTTATAGCCCATTTTATCCCAAAAACCTATCATACTTGTTGAAACGGTAGCGGCACATACTTCATGATCTAATATATTTTTTGTTGGTTGTCCTACATCGCAAACAAGAAATTGTTCTTCCTTAGTAGTGACGTTCCCATTTTCATCAGTTACTTTAACATTTCTCGTTTCATAATTTCCCTCTTTATAACCAATACATGTTGATTTATATCCAATCATAGATTTAATTAATAGTTTTAATGTATCAGTTTCATTTGCAAAATATTGGGCAATTGCTTCACTTTCTGTTTCATCACTATCGGGGTCATAAGTATCAATATCTTCTTCCATATCATAATTATACGCTGACTTAGTGGTATTATAAACTTGTTTATAATAAATTCCATCATCGGTAAACATATCTACAGAAATATCATAAAAAACTGTCGCAATTATAATATTATCTGTATTAGAATTAAATTTAATGCCTTTTTTCTCATATTTAGCTAAAATTTTATATAATCTTGTATAAAATTGTCTTTGACTTTCTAAAATTTCTTCAGTGCAATTTTCAATATCATCTTGTTCATATTTAGAACTGCAAGAATTTGTCCAAAAGCCTAAATTATTTTTTGCAAATTCATCAAAATCAAAATCTTTATATTTAAAATTAGCGGCATTAACACTAAAATTTATATTAAAAAAAGCTATCAAAAAAACTGATATAAAAAATATCATTTTTTTTGATAACTTAAAATTATTTAAAAATTTTAGCATAAACTACCACCTCTATAAATAACTATAATCCTCCACCGGAACCAAATGAATCTAGTTCTTTTTGAGTAAGAACTACGTTAATTCGCATTCTTCTATTTCCACATACAAATAATGCTTCACCTTGACTATATGTTTTAATGCTTTCTTTCTCATTATCATTTAAATCAATTAACTTAGATAAGTCTTCAA
>CAKORH010000037.1 GCA_934101235.1 uncultured Bacilli bacterium
ATTTAGTTCTTCCATTAGCGAGTCTTACCTCCATAAAGTTCATTTATATCGTCTATGCTCATGTTTTGACGATTCATTTTATAAACTGATTTATGAAACATTCTATAAAATATACTTTTTTTCTTATATCTTTCATAAGCTTTTTTTGTTGCAGCTATCTTTTCTAAATGTTCTTTATATTTAATATCTCTTTCTTGTTCTTTAAGTTTTTCATCTTTTAAACGTTCTTCTTTTATAAATTTTTCATAATCTCTATTATTTGCAAATTTTAAATTATCAGCATTACGCATTCTTCTTAGAGATTCAGCATGTTCACGTTCTTTCCTAATTTTTTCTTCTTGAGCAGCAATTACATTAGGATTATTATAAAATTTTGCGTTCTTTTCTTGTTCTTCTCTTGCGGCAACTCTTTCTGCATCAAAAGAATTCATATCAAAACCATTTGTATTTACATATTTTTCCATATTTTTCTCCTTTAACAATTATTATTTCTAATAAAAATATAAACAATTAAATATAAAATTTCAATAAAAAGAAAAATTAGATGTAAATATACTGTAAACTAAATTGAATAGAATAAATTTTTAACAATCTTTATATTTATTGAAACAAAGCCCTTTTACACCATAAAGCTATTTTTCTTTTAATTAAACTTTCTTTAATTATTATTTGTTATAATACACGTATTTGTGTAATAAAATTAATATTAACCTCTTCTTGAATTTTCTATTATATATGTATCACGATGTGATATTATAATTTTTCTATGAATGATATTTCTTTTTCTAATTTCTTAGTACTATAATATTCCCAACTTCCTGTAATAAAACTTTTTTGACCGACCTTAACAATAAATATATAAAATTTCTTGGTTTTTTCGTTTGCAATACCTCACTTTATCAATTTTGTTCCACGCTTCTTTTAGTCAAGCATCACTTTTAATGCGTTGTATTTTCCTAAAACTTTATTGATAACCACGCGTGTATTTAATATTTATTAACTAGATATATACCATTCACAGCACATAAAAATCAAGATTTAATAACCTTGACTTACGTATTTCTCATATAATTCTTTAAATCTATTAAAATGTACTACTTCTCTTTGTCTTAGAAATAAAAGTGGTTCTATTACGTCTTCATCTGTTGCTAAATCAATTAAGTGTTCATAAGTAGTTCTAGCTTTTTGTTCTGCAGCCATATCTTCTACTAAATTTGCAATTGGATCTCCTACACTTGCGAAGTATGATGCTGTAAATGGAACTCCATTAGAATCACTTGGATATATTCCATAACCGTGTTCTGTATACATAGAACCAAGTCCTGCTTCTTCTAATTCTTTTACAGACGCACCACTCATTAATTGACTAACCATAGTACATATCATTTCATTGTGTCCAAATTCTTCAGTTGCAATATCATTTAAAAGTGATTTGCCTTCTTCTGTTGGCATACTGAATTTTTGACTAAAATATCTTAATGCTGCTCCTAATTCTCCATTAGAACCGCCAAATTGTGTGATTATGTATTTTGCCATTTTTAAATCTTTTTTCTTTATATCTATAGGATAAGGTAATTTTTTATCGTACTTATACATAATATCCTCCATCCCATGGCCATGGATTACTAGTCCATGTATATTTATTTTTATTATCATGACATAATTCTAATACTTGATAATTGTCATAATATTTTTTCTTAATTTTATCTAATTCCATTGAAACATTTTTAAATATTTCATATACCCTTGTATCATTAGGATGTACATCTAGATATAAATTTAAATCATTTAATATAAAGTCTAATTCTTGTAATTTTAATAATAATTTTTGTTGTTCACTATATGCATTAATTTTTTTTGGTTTATAGTTTTTATATGGTTTATATGAATCTGAAAAAATATTTCCTAGAAAAAAACCAGTTTCTAAATTTATATCATCTCTTTTGTTATATAATTTTTCATATTTATTTTTTTGGGAATTTAAATTAAAATAATCTAAATCTATATCTAAATCATATACATTATTGTCTTTAAAATCAAACAACATAATTTTACCTCCAATTTATATTATGAAAGTACTAAATTATGATGTGGGTTATTTTACTATTAAAGATATAATTAAATTTATAATAAAAAATATAGAAATTAATATAGTTAATAATTTTGGTATATATGGTTCTAACTTATTAAATATGGGTTGTACTAAATATAAAATTAGTAATGATAACACTCCCCATACTAATGATATTTCTAAACTTATGTATGGACCTATATTATATTTTAAGAAGTTATAATTCCAAAATACTTTATGTAATATTTTTTCTATTAAAATACCACCTATTAATTCTAGAAGTGTTAGAGCTAATGTAAATAATATAAATTCTGTTATTATTCTTAAAGGTTTGTTTTTTATTTTTAGTTTATTATGTATAAATAAAATTACTAATATTCCTATTCCATATACTGGTGTAAATATAGTACCCATAAATCCACTAACATATGTTTTATGCATTAAGTGCATTATTGTTCTTTCAAATATGTTACCTAAGATTGAATAGAAGAAAAATAAGTTTAAGTAATACATGTTATCACCTTTAATAGTATAAGTAATTATATTATCTTCATACTATATAATGGTGGTAATATGAATCTTTTTTTTACATGTATAAAAATATTTTTTGCTAGAATATTAGATGTATCTTTAAATACTGTTAGAACTACTTTTGTAATAAGAGGTAAAACTTTAATAGTTGCTTTAATTGCTTTTTTTGAGATTACTATATGGTTTTTGGTTGCAAGGACTGCATTAAATACTGAATTAAATATATTCATAGTATTAAGTTATTCTGGAGGTTATACTACTGGTACAATTATTGGTACAGTTATCAGTAAATATTTAGTTAAAACTAATATTGAAGTATTAGTAATATCTAATAAAATTAGAAGTGTAAAAGTTATTAAAGATAATGATTTTGGTGTTACTATAATAAGTAAAAATAGTGATAAAATTGTCTTATTTATACAAACAACTAAAAAAAGACAAAAAGAATTAACTAAATTAATAGATAATTTAGATGATAAAGCTTTTATTTCAATAAAAGAAACACGTGCAATAATAAATGGTTATATATAAAAACTCAGTTTTTTTTATATAAGAAACTGAGTTTTTATTATTAATGAATTCTAATTATTTATATTTATATATGCAGATAGTATTGTATCATCTGTAATAATTTCATATGGATTTCCGTAAGTTCCGGCATTTTTGTTATAAGTATAATTACTTCCATATATATTAATTACAGGTCTTACTGCAAATGAACTATCTCCAACATATAATTGAGCATATGATGCACTTGCTGCGTCAATTTTTTCAATTCTAAATGCATTTATATTTTCAGTATTTTGATTGTATACTCCTATTGAAGATGCAAACATATCATTATTACTTGCTGTGGTCATTGTCCAATAAGGTTTATAATATGCTAAATAGTATTTATTATTTATTTTTTCTTTGCTTGCTCCTGCAAATACCATTTCATCTGCTGTAATCATACCAATACTATTTCTATAACTTCCTCCAAATTCAAATGGTCCTGTACAATCAAATGTTGGTGTAATACCTTTATATGAAGTTAATCTATCTGCTGCACCATTTATAGTAAAAGTATTATCATATACATATTTATAGCCACTTGTATCATTGCAAAATGTTGAGTATGATATGTATCTTCCATAATGTGATAACTTCTCATTATACCAACTATCTAATAATTTTTTTGGATTACTGGGATTATTATTTGAATTTACATAGTTATAAACTGGATCTATAAATAATTGACCTTTTAAATTACTTGCAGATGATAATTCACTTATCTTAAACATATTTCTGGCAGTTTCATTTTTTTGTAAATTTCCGTAAGAATTACCTTTTAAAATGTATTTTCCTTTTAAAGTATTTTCATACTGGCTGTATGTTTTGGAATTATATTTTATTTCTTGAGGATTAACTAATTTATATAAACCATTTACAATTTCATATTTATCAGAATAATAATATATATATTCCTTTGTTTTAGAATCATTTGATACTGTGGTTTTAGATTCACTTACAATATATTTTACACTGTTATATTGATTCTTAATATAATAACTTGATAATTTTGTTATTTCAGTTGATTTATCATATCTAGATTCTTTAAATAAAGTGTATTTATTCCGCATTTCATTAGAACCACTTGTTAAAAATTTGCATATAACATTGCCAGATAATTGATACTGATTATTTTTCATATCAAATGTATAATTATCTGAATAACAGTATTTTTTTGATGGATCAATATTTACCATAATATTTGTATTCCCAGATTTAGATATATATTGACTAGTTAAAGGTTGATAATTAATATTTCCGTAAGCATATCCTGTATAATACATATATTTTGAACTATCATTCCATTTAACACTCCCTATGTCACCATCTAATATCATTCTAATTGAACCATCTTCATTGATTCGTATAATTCTCCATATATATCCTCCAAATTTTACATAGTTGTTTTCTACTATACCTCTATAAAAATATGTTGTTCCACTGCTAGTGTTATAACTATATAAACCCGAATCATCACTGTCTTCTATACTACTTATATAAGTTGCATCATATTTTCCATCTTCATCAGGTCCAGAATTGATTTTATAAATATATGAGTAGCTTCCCGAACCTGAGTAAGTAGATAAATATGTGTATTTTCCTATTGGAGTAGTGCTACTTATTCTAAAATTTTCTGGAGAATTCAAAGTAAATAATCCCTTATTCTTATCAAACGAATATGAATCAGCAAAGTAATAATAGTCCCTTGTATTTAAAGTTAATTTTTTTGTATTTTGGGTTTCTTTATAACTTACTGTTTGAGGTGATATTAATGAATAATTTATATGTGATGTATCATATTTTATATTAGAATTCTTTTTTATTTTATCTGAAATCTGAATAAGATCTAAATCTTGATCCAATGATACAGTACTTTTTAAATTTATAGTCCTTTTAATACTTTCAGTACTATTTAATTCACTAGTTTTTAAATTATCAATAATATTTACATCCTCATATATACTACTATCTTTTACTACAATTTCATAATCATAATTATATTTATATGTATGATTAATTGTATTATCCCCTGGAAAAATATCATATTCATTACTTGATTTTATATCTCCGCTTTTATCTTTTTCATATATCCTTACGGATAAATAACTATACTCTAAATTTTTAAACTCTATTTCTACTTTTTTAGAACCGTTAATTGATGATTCATCGTCTGTTTTTTCTACAACACATAAATAATTGTCATTTAAGTCTATTTTATCTGGTAATTTTATTTTATAATCTTTCTTTTCACAGGCATCTCCTGTTAATTTATAATATTTTTTATTACTTAAAAACTTTATACTATTTTTTTCTTTAATTACATTAAAGTTGCCATATTCAACTAATTTATTCATATAAGCATAACTATTTTTTTGTTCAGTTTTACTTATAATTAGAATAGTTAACATTAGTATTAAAATACTAAATGTTTTAAATATTTTTTTCATTAAACATCACCAGCCTTTATTTTTTTATAAAGTAAGTCTTCGTATTTAGTATCTACAACATATGGATTTCCGTATGTTCCATTTCCATTTCCATAAATAATTGTGTCATTATTTAAGTTTATAACTGGCCTCAATACAATATTTGAATCTCCATCGTATGAGGATATTTGTGATGAACTTCGTTTAATGTTAGTATAACTGAATATATTATAGTTTACAGCAGCATGATAATAGCCACCACTTGATGAACAATCTAACTTACCCGATAAGCATGCTCCCCATTCTTCAGGTGTAGTTACTGCATGATCTTCTCCAGCTGAATCTGTATACCAGGTACTACCTAAGTATGACTCACTATTTTCATATATACTTGATGTAAACATACTGTTTTTATTATAAGGCGTCATTGTCCAAAAAGATTTACTATATTTTAAATAATAATTGCTATTTACAGCATCATAACTTGCTCCTGCAAATGCTAGTTCATCGGCTGTAATTAGTCCTATTTTTTCATAATATTTTCCACCGTATTTGCTATTTTTGTTGCATTTGAATGTTGGAGTTCTATTAGAACTTGAACTTGCAAGTCTATTATATGAATTATATGAAGGACCATAATAACTACTAGTTGATGAATTAGTTGTATCATTACAGAATGTTGATGAAGTAATAAAATTATCATAACCTGTTAAAGCTGATTTATACCATTCTTCTAATTTATTTTTCGCATTAGAATTTGATTTTTGTGAATTTGAATAACTTGGTATTGGTGTTATATAAGTTTGATATTCATAATTCGATGACCAAATAGAACAATTTAGGCAATCAATAAATTTATACATTTTACTATAAGAATAATCTCTGTTATTATTTTTTAAAGTATAATAGTTTTTATAAGTACTATAATTACTTGAACTTAATTTTATATTACATTTTATTGTTCCTGATAATTTATAATAACCTTTTTCTATTTTATAGTCTGAACCATAGCAATAATCAGAACTATCTATATAAGATAATTTATTTAAACTCGCTGTATCATATTCATATATATAGTTCCTTTTATAATCATATCTACTGTCTAATTTATACATTTTATATGATGTAGCTGTTTTTGAAGTTTGATTTAGTGTGTATAAATTTATAAATTTTTTATAGTAATTATCATATGTAATTTTATCACAAAATATATCGCCACTTAATTTATATGTATTTTGAAGTTTGTCATATGTAAACGAATTTGAATAACAAAACTTACTATTATAATCAATGTTTGCTCTTTTAGGTGCTGTATCTTTTGTAATTAATGGATAGTATGTAATATTACCAAATGTATAACCAGTATAATATTCTAAATTATCATAATCATACCAATTACTTCCACCAATATCACCTTCAAGAATTAGCCTTATTGAACCATTACCATTAATTCTAACTATTCTCCATAATAATTCTGCAAAAGATACATAATTATTTTCTATATTTCCTCTATAAAAGTATGTTATTCCATCATCATCATAATCATAATAATATCCATCATCAAATTCGATCGCTGTATTACTATATTCTATACCCCTAAAATATGTATCTTTAGTTTCTTCTTCTAATTTATACATTGTAACATTTTCTGTATCTTTGTTTTCAGATAATAATGTATATTTGTTAATAAAGAACGTATCATTTGCAATGTATTTTTTACATTCTATAGTTCCAGCCAATTTATATTCTCGTGTATCATTATTATAAATATAATCTGTCCCATAACAATATTTACTTGATGAATATATATAAATTGAATCTCTAGGTTTATTGGATGATTTAAATCTTATTGCATATGGTGTAATGTTATTATAATTTAATATTTTTGCTGCTTCTCTATTACTTATTCCTATTTTATCTCTTAAATAATCTACTTTATATTGTGGTTTTTGTATATTGGAATAATTATTAACATCATAGTAAATAGTATCAATTATATTATTTTCTGTGTTTTTTACATTTTCTAAAGTTACATATACATAATTATTTTCATTATTGAATCTATTTAAATCTATATAATGTGTATTATCACATGTATTTTCACTAAATTTTATATAGTATTTTTTAGCATACTCTAAAGGATTTGTCTCATCGTTATTTTTTGTGATAGCTACGCCATCTTCATCAGTTAATGTGAATGCTTCGTCATCATATCTATCATCGATAAATTCATCTAAACCATTTTTCTCGGCTATTTTTACTTTTGCTTTTTTACTTGAGTTTTCATTTGGATTATTTCCACATAGATATAGTGTGACTTCTTTATTCCAATTATCTTTTATTTCTTTTTGCCATGATAAATAATAACTTAATCCTTGACAATTGTTATTATCTTTTTCTTGTTTTAATGAACCATTAAGTACTAAAACATAATATTTTTCTGCATCTGATTTAGTAATATTATTACCTTTGTCATTTTCTTCTTTAACTAACTTATCTATTGTCTCATCTTCAAGAAACCCTTCACTAATTAATTTAGTTAATTTTATTTCAACACCT
>CAKORH010000038.1 GCA_934101235.1 uncultured Bacilli bacterium
TATTAAACTCTTATTATCTTCATCAACTAAGAAATATCTACTATGTGATTTTTCTATATTAATATTTTTAAATGTAAAACCTCTCGCAGTCATTTCTAGACAAACATTTAATACATCTAAAGTATTACTTTCTTTATTTGTGATATCGTAACCTTTTGCTTGTAATTCTTCTATTTTTGCACGTATTGCTGTTTCTCCTTTTACCATTGAATCTACATCAAAATCATCACATCTTATTGAGAAATAAGCTGCATAATACCATAATGGATGATGTACTTTAAAGTATGCGATTCTAAATGCACTTATTACATATGCTGCAGCATGGGCTTTAGGGAACATGTATTTTATTTTTCTACATGAATCTATAAACCACTCTTCTATTCCTGCATCACGCATTTCTTTATCCCACATTTTCCAAGTTTCTGGATCTTTACTAGCTTTTCCTTTTCTTACAAATTCCATTATTTTAAATGCTTTTTTAGGTTCTAATCCATGATACATTAAGTAAACCATTATATCGTCACGACATCCTATAACATCTTTGAAATCTACAATATTATTTCTAATAAGTTCTTGTGCATTTCCAAGCCATACATCTGTTCCATGTGACAAACCAGATATTTTTATCAATTCTGAAAATGTTGTTGGTTTTGTGTCCATAAGCATTCCTATTACAAATTTCGTACCAAATTCTGGTACACCTAGTGTTCCCGTTTGACACATTATTCTTTCACTATCAACGCCTAATGGCTCTGGTGATGAGAATATTCCCATAGTGGCTTTATCATCTAAAGGAACTTTTGTAACATCCATTCCAGATAAATCTTGTAACATTCTTAATACAGTTGGATCATCGTGTCCAAGAATATCTAATTTTAATACATCTTGATCTATTGCATGATAATCAAAGTGTGTAGTTCTCCAAGCACTTTCTGGATCATCGGCAGGAAATTGAAAAGGTGTAAAATCAAATACATCCATGTAACCAGGTATAACAACTATACCTCCTGGATGTTGTCCAGTAGTTCTTTTAATTCCTGTACATCCCATTGCTAGTCTTTCGATTTCAACATTTCTTAGATTTATTCCTTTATCTTCACAATAACCTTTAACGAATCCAAATGCTGTTTTTTCAGCTACAGTTCCTATTGTTCCTGCTCTATAAACATTATCTACACCAAATAATACTTTTGTATATTCATGTGCACTTGCTTGATTATCTCCTGAAAAGTTAAGATCGATATCTGGAACTTTGTCAGCATTAAATCCTAAGAAAGTAGCGAATGGCATATCCTGTCCTTCTTTACTAAATGGTATATGACAATTAGGACATTCTTTATCTGGTAAATCATATCCACTTGAATATTCACTACCTAAACTTCTTCCATCATCAAATGTAAATATACTTTTTTTACATTCATGGCATATGTAATGTGCTGGTAATGGATTTACTTCAGTTATACCCATCATTGTTGCGACAAATGAAGATCCTACACTACCACGTGAACCAACTAAGTAGCCATCATCATTTGAATGTTTAACAAGTTTTTGAGCAATTAAGTAAATAACGTCAAAGCCTCCACCTATTATTCCACCTAAACTTTTTTTAGTTTCTTTATTTAATTCTTCATCAGTTAATTCATTATTTTTTTCTTTAATACTATCTTTTGTAATTTCAAAAACCTTATCATAACCTTCTTTAATAATTTTATTCAAAGTTTCATAAAATCTGTCTTCAAAATCATTTTCATTTAAATCAGGAAATTCTAATTTAACTAAATTTTTTATTAAAGCTAATATACCATCTCCATATAGTTCTTGAGCAATTCTACTTTCAATATTTCTAGGAAGTGGATTTCCATATAAACTATGTGCTTTATCATAAACTAAGTTATAAACTTCAGTTCTTGAATCACCCATTTTTGGAGAGAATGGTATACCACCTGTTTCAATTATTACTTCTATTATTTCAACACTATCCGCTATTTTTTTAGGATTATCAATAACTAATTCATGTGCTAAATCTTCTCCTAAAAATTTAAAATCTTCTAACATTTCATTAGTTGTTCTAAAATGATTTTCTGGTATGTGTGTAATATTCGTTCTACTTAATGGATGTCTCCCACCTCCAGGAACTCTTTGATTAATAATTATTTCTCTATATATTTTATCTTCTTTATTTAAATAATGTACATCTCCTGTTGCTACAATAATTTTACCTTGATCTTTTGTACATTCTATTATTTTTTTGATATTTTCTTCAAGTTCATATTCGTTTAAGAAATCTCCTTGATCAATTAAATGCGTATAACAATCTTTAGGTTGTACTTCAACATAATCATAAAAATCTATTAAAGAACGTAATTCATCTTCACCTTTATTTCTTGCTTCTATAAATACTTCAGATTCATAACAACCACTACCAATTAATAAACCATCTCTTAATTCTTCTATTTTACTTCTTAAAATTCTTGGTGTCTTATATAGATATGTAGTATTTGCATAACTTATTATTTTAAATAGATTTTTTAAACCAATTTTATTTTGAACTAGTATATTTATATGATATGTTCTACCATATTTATGAGTTTCTTTTTGACTTACAAGATTATTTAATTCATTAATATTTTTAAATTGCCTACTTCTTAATTTATTAATCATTTTAGCAAGTACATATGCTGTACCCTCAGCATCGTAGTCTGCTCTATGATGAGCTGTTTCATCCCATGGTACATCATATCTTTTTACTAATGCAGATAAACTATGTTTAGAATATTCGGGATCTAATGCACGAGATAATTCTAATGTATCAATTACACAATTAGTAAATTCTCCTAAGTTATATTTTTCATAACACATTTTTAAGAATGCTGTATCAAATTTCGCATTATGTGCTACCATTGGATAATCTTTAAACCATTCAATAAATCTTTTAACTACTGTCTCTTCATCATCTTTACCTTTTAACATATCATCTGTGATATTAGTAACTTCAATTATTTTATATGGTAAAGGTCTTTTTGGATCTATCAATTCATCAAATCTATCAATTATTTCACCATTTTTTATTAAAACTGCTCCAATTTCAATAATAGAGTCGGCTCCACCTGCATTAAAACCAGTTGTTTCTAAATCGAATACACAATATGTAGTTTCTAATAAGTCTTTATCTATAGGTCTTGTTACAATTCTTATTGTGTCATCAACCATTGTTAATTCACAACCATAAATTGCTTTAAATTTATCTTTTTCTTCTTTTCCCTTATTATAATCTGTTACAAAATGATATACTTCTGGAAAAGATTGTGCTCCATTATGGTCTGTTATGCCTATTGCTTTATGTCCCCATTTCGTAGCAGTTTTAAGTAGACTTTTAGCACTTACACATCCATCCATTTGACTCATCATTGTATGTGCATGAAGTTCGATACGTTTTTCTTCACTTTCATCTTTAACAGAAACATCTTTGCTTGGAATCTCTTCCATATCTCTTATATTTAAAACCATATCATGAGCGAATTGGTCATTTTTTACATATCCTCTAATTTTATACCAATTACCAGTTTTTATTGATTTAGTTATTTTTTTAAATTCATCTTCATCTTTTGAAAATATCTTTGCTAAAATACTATCTGTTTTATCACTTATTTTTAAAGTTAATATTTTAAAATTACTTTTAGTAGATTCAAATATATCTATTCCAAATACATATGCTTCTACAGTAATATTATTATCTTCACCAATAATAGTATCAATTGTACTTATTTTACTTTTTATAGTTTCTCCCATTATTATTGTGTTTTTAATTTCTTCAGTTTTTACTATTTCTACTTTATTTTCTTTTATTTCTTTTTTTACTTCTGCTTTCAATTCTTCGTTATAAATACAATTTATTGTTAAATTACCAATTCCTAATTTTTCTAATTCCGTTAATATTTTTTTACTTTCTTTATTTAAAAGTTGTTCTTCTATATTACTAATTACTTCTATATTTATAACATTATTATCTACAGTTATTTTATTATTAATAATACTTGATAATGCTGGTGATACTTTAATTAATTCATTCAAGAAATATTTAAAATAATTTATAATATCATCATTTGTTATGTTATTATTTTTAAAATAAATATTTATTGTTGATACATTATCTATACCTTTTTTTGCTATATTAATTAAGTTCATTGCATCTTCTACATTTATAGTTTTATCATTTTCTATAAATACACTCCATGAGAAATTTAATTTGTTTATAGAAACTTTTGTTATTTTAGAAGACTTAAATAGTCCAATATCTGGAAAATTTATCTTGTTTAAAAATCTAGTTAACTTTTCATCCATAATTGCCTCACTTATTCCACTTAATATATTATATCAAATAAGACTAAAGTAACAAAGATATAAATTAATTTTTAAATGAAAAAAACAACACAAAATATTATGTTGTTCTTCCATATATTCGTATATTATCTACGAATATTTTGTAGACAATTGCTGTCTACATTATTATTATGAATATTTTTATTAAATTTATACATATTTTTTTATAATTTTTATATTTTAAAATATATGGTACTAATATTGTTTTTAACATTAAACTTTATTTAAGGATATTTATTAAATATTTAAGCATGAAAAAAACAACATAATAGATTTATATTTATTTGTTGTTTTTTTCATAATCTAAAAATATTAGATAATCATTAAATAACAATCAGTTAATTAATGAATTTATTGTAGATATTATCTTATCTACATTAGTATTATGGACTAAATATTAATAATTATACATTTAAAGCAAAACTTATTAAAAATTTAATTGTTAAATTGATTAAATTTTTTAAATGCTTCTTCATTATTTAATGTAGTTTCGTTTAATTCTTTAATTAAACCCTTCTGAGTTCTATCTAACTTAGTAGGAATTATTATATTATATATTATATAAGTATCACCTTTCTTACCAAGTTTTTCATCATCTATTCCTTTTCCACGTAATTTAACTTTATCTCCATTTTGAGTTCCAGATGGAACATCTACTTTTACTTTTCCTTGAATAGTATTTATTTCCTTTTTACATCCCATTATAGCCTCAGTTATAGTTAATGGAACTCTTACATAAATATCACTCTTATCCCTTTGATATATAGGATGATCTTTTATAGTAAACTCTATATATACATCACCCTTAGGACCACCATTAAGTCCACTAGATGCTTTACCACTCATACGTAATTGATCACCATTGTCAACACCACGTGGAACTCTTAATTTTAATGTTTTCTTTTTATTAACTAAACCTTTTCCACGACATTGAGTACAAGTATTTTCAAAAATTGTACCAGTTCCACCACAATTTGAACAAGTAGACTCAGATTGAAATGTTCCTAAAATTGTTCTTTGTTGTGATATAACTCTACCTTTACCATTACAAGTTGGACAAGTTTTAGGATTATGTCCACCCATTCCATCACAAGACTCACACTTATCTTTTACATTAATTGTAAACTCTTTTTCACAACCATAAACTGCTTCTTCAAAAGATAATTCCATATGAACTAAAGCATCTTCACCTTTAGTTTGGCGTTTACCACCTCTAGAGGAATGTCTACCTCCAAAAGCACCACCACCCATAAATTGTTCGAATATATCTCCTAAATCAATGTCATCAAAACCAAATCCAGAAAAACCGCCACCATTGAATCCGCCAAATCCAGCACCAGCGCTTCCATCAAATGCTGCAGAACCAAACTGATCATATTGTTTACGTTTATTAGGATCACTTAAAACAGAATATGCTTCACCTATTTCTTTAAACTTTTCTTGCGCACCGGCTTCTTTATTAACATCAGGATGATATTGTTTAGCAAGTTTACGAAAAGCACGTTTTATCTCTTCATCACTAGCATTTTTATCTACGCCTAAAGTTTTATAATAATCTTTTGACATTTTTTACATCTCCTTTTTTAGAATTTTATTATATTCATTTAAACAATTGTCAAATTCTTTAAATGCTTCAACATATACTTTTTCATCTGTCAAATCAACTCCTGCAACTTTTAAAGAATCTACAGGATTTTTAGTACAACCTAATTTTAAAAATTTTATATAATTATCTAAAGCATTAACATTATTATTAAATATATCATTAGCAATTTTTAAAGCAGCTATATACCCAGTAGCATATTGATAAACATAAAAATTATAATAGAAATGCGGTATTCTAGACCATTCATACATAATTTCTTCATCGATTTTTACTGATTTACCAAAATATTTTTTATTTAAATTATAATAATTATCACATAATAAATCTTTTGTTAATACTTCTCCATTTTGTTCTAATTCATGAATATTAAGTTCAAATTCACTAAACATTGTTTGTCTTACAACACTAGCCTTAAATCTTTTTATTAATTCATCAATAATATATAATTTTTCTTCCTTACTACTTGCATTATTTAACATATAATATGACAATAACAATTCGTTTACTTGACTAGCAACTTCAGCAACAAATATTGTATAATTATAATTTTGATATGAATTATTTTTAATTGCGTAATAATAATGCATAGCATGTCCTAATTCATGAGCAATAGTTGATACTTCATCAAACCTACCATCAAAATTTAAAAATACATAAGGATGAGTTAAATAACATGCAGTACAATAACCACCCATTCTTTTATTTTTTGTAGAATATACATCAATCCATCTTTCATCAAATGCTTTTTTTAACACATAAATATAATCATTTCCTAAAGGTTTTAATGCTTTTAATATAAGTTCTTTTCCTTCATCAAAACTATATTTTTTATCATACTCATTTACTAACGGAACATATGTATCATATAAATGCAATTCTTTTAAGCCTAAAATTTTCTTTCTTATTTTCCATTGCTTATGTATTATATCTATATTATTATTAATTGCATTAATTAATGTTTTATAAACTCTACTATCAATATCGTTATTGATAAGCGAAGCTTCTAAACTTGATTTATATTTTCTTATATCTGCTATAGAATTATGTAATTTAACTAATCCAGACAATAATTCACTATTTGTATTAATTATTCCTTCATATCCTTTATACAAAGTTTTAAAAGCACTTTTACGAACTCGTCTATCTTTAGACTCTAGATATGTAGCATAATTAGCATTATTAATTTCTTGTTTAATATTATTTTCATCTTTAATACATCCAAACTTCAAGTCAACATCAGTTAATTTAGAAAATGTATCCTCAGGAATATTAAATACATCAGATAATTTAGTCACAATCTTTTCTTCACATTCACTTAATACATGCTCTTTTTTTCTAAATATATCTTTCAATAATATTTCATATTCTAACAGTCTTTTATCTTCTACATATTTTTTTTCGATATCTGAATATTCAAATTTCATTAATTCTGGAACAATATATGAAGATAATTCACTATATTTTTTATTTAATTTTATAACGTTACCATAATATCTATTATATTTATCATTACTTAAATCTAAATCATTGTTTATGTGAGCATATATAAATAAACGTTCTATTCTTTTAGAAATATTTATATCAATATTCAATACATTATATAAATTTTCATATACTTTACCACTATATTCTTTTATTTTTTCTATATCATTATATAACTTAGCAATTTCATTACTAAATTCTTCTTCACTTTCAAATAAATCACTTAAATCAATTTTATATTTATCAGGTATATCATTTCTACAATTGTATTTTTTCACAATTTCCTCCAAAACTTAAATTAAGAGATTAGATTAGTCTAATCTCTTTAATTTTCTTATTTATTTACAAATTCTGCTTCGCTAGCACCGTCATTATCTTCGGCCTTATTAGCATTATCATTTTCTTTTGCAGCTTCTTGATATACACGAGTAGCATATTCCATTGCTTTTTCGTTTAACTTAGTTGTTTTTTCTTTAATATCGTCTACATCATTTCCTTCAAGAGATTTCTTTAATTCTTCAATTAATTTTTCAGTTTCTTCTTTTTCACTACTAGTTAATTTATCTCCTAAATCTTTAATAGATTTTTCTGTAGCAAATATTGTTTGTTCTGCTTCATTTCT
>CAKORH010000039.1 GCA_934101235.1 uncultured Bacilli bacterium
AGAATATGGTATGCCTCCTGCTGGTGGTATTGGATATGGAATAGATAGATTATGTATGTTATTTACTGAACAAGAATCTATTAGAGATGTAATTTTATTTCCAACAATGAAAAATAGAAATTAAATATTTGGACGTACTTTTTGTACGTTTTTTTCTTTTTTTAATGTTTATGATGAATAAAAATGGATTTTTTTGTTATTTTTTGAGAAATTTTGGTGAAAATAACTATAAATCCGTTAAATTATGCTATAATGGTCATGAGGAGGTTAGAGAATGAAAAAGAGTCAATTGATTCTTGCAATTGCAGGAGTTTTGTCATTGATTGTTGGTTTATTTACATCATTATACTATTTAGATTTACTAGGTTTATTATTTTTACTTTCTATAGTAGTTTTAAAAAGTGAAAAATATGATTTATTAAAATTGTCTCTTGGTATGGTTTTGATTTGTTTCTTGTTAACATGGATAATACCAAAAGCTGATTTTAGTACTGGTAAGTATGCAGTTGGTGAAATAACAAGAATGGGTATATTTGATTTATTTACTGATGGATTAGCTACTACAATATATTATTTCTTTATGATGGCTACATTCATTTTAGTTCTTGGAGCATTTTATCAATTCTTATCTAAATTAGATGCTTATCAAAAACTAACAAGTTCAATAGCAGAAAAAATTAAAGGAAAGGAAATAATTTTTTCAGTAATAATTAGTTTTATAATTGCTGTATTATCAAGTATTACTAATGAACAATATGTTATAATTGCATTTATACCATTTATTATAACTATATTAGATAAAGCTGGTATGAATAAAATGTCAACATTTGTTACTACTTTTGGAGCAATATTAGTTGGTATTTTAGGATCTATAGTTAGTACTAAAATAGTTGGAATGAATGTTCAATATTTTCAATTAGCATATACATATCGTTTAAAAACAAAAATAGCATTCTTCTTAGTAATCTTTGTTATTTATACTATATTTAATATATTATATTTAAGAAAAAATACAGTTAAAGTAGCTAAAGTTAAATCTACAAAAACTAAGAAATCACAAAAAGAAACTAAAGAAGAAGTTGCTGTTACTGATAGTATAGATTTATTTGAAAATAAAGATGCAGATAGTAAAAATGCTAATACTATTCCATTAGTTATAGTTGGTATATTACTTTTAATAGTTTCTATATTAGCATATTTACCATGGACTACAGTATTTAATGTATCTTGGTTTACTGATGCTTATAATTGGTTTATAGAATTTAAATTATTTGGTGCGCCTATATTTAGTTATATTTTTGGTAGTCAATTACAAGAATTTGGTAATTGGACATTAATTACTATGCAAATAGTAATGATTATAACTATGTTAATATTACAATTATGTTATAGAGTTAATATTAATGATTTTGTTGAATCAATTTCTGAAGGTGTTAAAAAAGTTAGTAAATTAGTAATGTTAGTAATAATAAGTTATAGCATTTTAGTATTAACTGTTGTATTCCCAGTTATACCAACTATAGTAAATAAAGTATTAACTACTAAATTTAATGTATTTAATAGTTTAGTTTCAGGTATGATTGCTGGATTATTTAATGCTGATTATCAATATGCTGTTAATTTACTATATTATAATTTCTATGAATTATATCCAAATAACTTAAAAGTTGTTTCAGTTATATTACAATCTACTTATGGTTTAATGTCATTTATTACTCCAGCAAGTGCAATATTATTTGTTGGTTTAAGATATTTAAACATTAGCTATAAAGAATATATGAAATATATTTGGAAATTCTTATTAGCAGCTTTTGTTCTTGTAATCGCATTGGCATTTTTTGTAATGTAAAATTGAGAATAGAGATATTCTCTTTTTTTGTAGAAAAATATTTTGGAAAAATATTTTTATGCTTGAATGATATATAATAGTGTGTTAGAATAACACTTGTAATACATTGATTATGTCTAGTATTTTATATAATGTCTTTTAAAGAGAAAAATTGTCATTGGCTGAGAGCAATTTAAAGATAATATAAAAGAAGTTTCAACATAGGAGTGTTAATCGTAGATCTTGCGTTAAAGATATGAGTGCTAGTTTTATTACTAGAACAAAGGTGGTACCGCGGAATTATACAGTGTTTCGTCCTTTATGGATGGCACTGTTTTTATATGAAAGGAAAGATTAATATGTATAATGATAAGATAGGTGAAGTATTAAATGAAATTAAAGATTTGTTTAACAATATAACTGATAAGAAAATTTTAGAAGATATTAAAAACAAATATATTGGTAAGTCTGGAAAAATAACTTTATTACAACAATTAATAAAGGAAATACCAAAGGATGAAAAAAGAGATTTTGGTATAAAATTAAATGAATTAAAAACTAAATTCAATGAAGCTTATTCTAAAATTATGAATGATATTGAATTAAAAGAAATTAATAATAAGTTAGAAAGTGAAAGAATAGATGTTACTTTACCTAGTAAAAAAGTTAAAAGAGGAAGTATACATCCTATGACTAGAATACAAGAAGAATTCGAAGACATATTTACTTCTATGGGCTATACGGTTTATGATGGACCAGAAATTGAAAGTGATGAAAATTGTTTTCAAAAATTAAATTTACCAAAAGGACATCCTGCTAGAGATGCTCAAGATACTTTTTATTTAAAAGATGAATATGAAAAGTTTTTAATTAGAAGTCAAACTTCTACTGCACAAGTTAGAGCAATGGAAGCTAATACTGATAAAGGTCCTTTAAGAATAGTTTGTCCTGGTAAGGTTTATAGAAGAGATGAAGATGCAACTCATAGTCATCAATTTATGCAAATTGAAGGATTAGTTATTGACAAAGATATTTCTATGGCTGATCTAAAAGGTACTTTAGAATTATTTTGTAAGAAGATATTAGGAAAAAAAACTAAAGTAAGATTTAGACCTAGTTTCTTCCCATTTACAGAACCAAGTGTAGAAGTAGATGTATCTTGCTTTAAATGTGGTGGTAAAGGATGTAATTTATGTAAACAAACTGGTTGGATTGAAGTATTAGGTGCTGGTATGGTACATCCTAATGTACTTGAAATGTGTGGTTATGATAGTAATGTTTATCAAGGTTTTGCATTTGGTACTGGTTTAGATAGATTTGCTATGTTTAAATATGGAATTCCAGATATTAGAACTATATATGGAAATGATATTAGATTTTTAAATCAATTTGATAGAAAGGATGAAGATTAATATGTTATTAAGTAGAAAATTTGTTAGTGATTATATTGATTTACCTAGTGATTTAACTATTAAGCAAATTGCAGAAGATATGACAAATGTTGGTAATGAATATGATAGTGCTAATAGTTTGATTAATTGTACTAATTTAATAGTTGGTAAAGTAATTAAATGTGATAATCATCCTGATAGTGATCATTTACATGTATGTAAAGTTGATGTAGGTAGTGAAGTATTAAATATTGTCTGTGGTGCTCCTAATGTACGTAAAGATATAAAAGTTATAGTTGCATTGCCTGGGGCAATATTACCTGGTGGTGAAATAAAACGTGGTGTTATTCGTGGAGTAGAAAGTAACGGAATGTTATGTTCAATTCAAGAATTAGGATTAGATAATAAATTTTTAAGTGAAAAAGATAAGAATGGAATACATGAATTAAATGATGATGTTGAAATAGGTAGTGATCCTATAAAAGCATTAGGTTTAGATGATGAAGTAATTGATTTTGAATTAACTAGTAATAGAGGAGATTTATTAAGTATTCTAGGTATGGCTTACGAATTAGGAGCTATTTATAAGAAACAAGTAAAAGATATAGATTTAAAATATGAAACATTAAAAGATAATGTTAATGATGTATTTAAAGTAGATGTAAAAACTGATGATTGTAATTTATTTTTAGCAAAAAAAGTTATTAATGTTGAAATAAAAGAAAGTCCAGAATTTATCAAAAACAGATTAATAGCAAGTGGAATTAGACCAATAAATAATGTTGTTGATATATCTAATTATGTAATGTTAGAAACTGGGCAACCTTTACATTTTTATGATGCAGATAGATTAGGTAATAAAATAATTGTAAGAAATGCTATAGAGAATGAAGAATTAGTTACATTAGATAATAATAAAAGAATTTTATCTAGTGAAGACATTGTTATTGCTAATGATAATGAAGCTGTTGGACTTGCTGGAGTTATGGGAGGTTTATCTACAGAGGTAGAAAATGATACTAAAAATATTATTATAGAGTCTGCTATATTTGATAGTGTTAAAATACGTAAAACTTCTAAAAAAATATTAAGAAGTGAAGCAAGTAATAGATTTGAAAAGGGTATTGATCCAAATAGAACTTATATGGCTATTGATAGAGCATGTACGTTATTAAATAAATATGCTAATGCTAGTATTTTAAGTGATACGGTAATTTATGATAATATAGATAAAAATAGTAAGACTATAGATATTACTATAGAAAAAATTAATAAAGTATTAGGTATAAATATAAGTGTTGAAGAAGTAATTGATATATTTAAGGCATTAGGTTTTGATGTTCAAGATAATAAGGATTATTTAAGTGTGATAGTACCTACTAGAAGATTAGATATAAAGATTAAAGAAGATTTAATAGAAGAAGTAGGCAGAATATATGGTATGGATAAAATAGAAGGTAAATTACCTATATTTGAATCTAAACTAGGTTATTATGATAAAACAAAAAGAGCTATAAAAAGAAAATTGGCTGATTTAGGTTTAAATGAAACTTTATCTTATTCTTTAATTCCTATTACAGAAGTTCATAAATATACTGTAGATGATTTTACTGAAGTATCTTTAGATTATCCTATGAGTGAAGATAGAAATACTTTAAGATATAGTTTACTTTATTCTTTGAAACAAATATATGATTATAATAATGCTAGAAATAATAGTGATATTTCTATATTTGAAATAGGTAAATCATTTTATAAAGAAGATGGTATTTATAAAGAAAGTAATAAACTTGCTATATTAATGTCTGGTAATTATTATGAAGGTATTAATAAAGTTAATGTAGATTTTTATATATTAAAAGGTGTAGTAGAAGAATTATTAGATTATTTAGGTTTTGGTGGTCGATATAGTTTAGATACAGAATCTGATTTGCCAACTGAATTACATCCTGGACAAAGTGCTAATATAAATGTACAAGGTAAAAAGTTAGGAATAATAGGTAAATTACATCCTAATGTTAGTAAGAAAGATGTATTTGTTTTTGAAATAGATTTAGACAAATTATTGAGTTTGCATCCAACTAGAATGAGTTATAAAGATATTCCTAAGTTTCCATCTATAGAAAAAGATTTAGCGTTTGTTGTTGATAAAGATATTAATAGTATAGAAATTGAAAAATTGATTAAGAAAATTGGTGGAAAATTATTAGTTGATGTATCTGTATTTGATTTATATGTTGGAGATAAAATTGAAAAAAATAAAAAGAGTATTGCATATAAATTAGTATTTAGAGATAATAATCGTACATTAACTGAAGATGAAGTAATGGTATTATTTAATAATATTATAATTAATGTTGAAAATAAATTTAATGCTAGAGTTAGAGATAAATAATTTATAAACTGTTGAGAAATTATATAGTTTCTTTTCTTAACAGTTTTTTATTTGTGTGTTTTAAAAAACGATTATGTCAACCAGTTTCTTTTTTTTCTTGTTTAATATTTATTAGCATTATATACTTAAAGTGGAGATGTGTAATCATGAAAAAAATTAATAAACAAAATAAATCTTATTTAAGTTGGGATGAATATTTTATGGGAGTTGCTATGCTTTCTAGTATGAGAAGTAAAGATCCTAATACTAGAGTTGGAGCATGTATAGTTAGTAATGATAATAGAATATTATCTATGGGATATAATGGAACTCCTAATGGATATAAAGATGATGTATTTCCATGGGATAGAGAAGGAGATGCAGTTAATACAAAATATTTTTATGTATGCCATTCTGAATTAAATGCAATATTAAATTATGCTGGAAGTAGAAGTAATTTAGTAGGTAGCAAATTGTATGTTACGTTGTTTCCATGTAATGAATGTGCTAAGGTTGTAGTACAAAGTGGTATAAAAGAAGTTATTTATTTGTCTGATAAATATCATGGTACTGATGCTACAATAGTTAGTAAAAAGATATTTGATGTATGTGGTGTTAAATATAGAAAATTCGTTCCTAAAGAAAATATAGAAATTAATTTTGAGGCATAGAATGAATTGTAATAAATGTGGTTTTAACAATAATATAAATAATAAGTATTGTATTAATTGTGGTAATCTTTTATATAATGCTAATAAAGAAATTAGTTTTATGTTGGGTATTGTTTGTATAATAAGTGCTCTTTTATTTAATGTAGTATGTTTTATACCGGGTATTATAAGTATAATTTATTCTTTTAAATATAAAAAAGATAGTGGTAAGTATGGTATTGGGTTTGGTTTAAGTATTGGTGGTATGGTTTATAGTTTAATCATTTTAATTATATCGGTTTTATTATTTCTTGCTTTAATTAATACTTCTACAGATTATAATACTAATGATGATACTTTAGAGAATGTTAACGTTCAATATAATGATGATTTGATACATTTATAATGTATCATTTTTTTCTTTTATTATTTTGTATATATTTAGTAAATCTTCAAATTTATAGTGTGCATTTCTTGTAGAAGTACTAGGTAAGTAGAAATATTCTACATTTAGATTTTTGAAATATTTTTCATATAAATTGTATGATGCTTTTCCTGTTAGAAATACATATTTTATATTAGTATTTTTTACTATTTCGTCTATGTCGTTAACTTCTATATTTTTTAAAGAAGAATCATCAGAGCCATTTATTTCACATGATTTAATCATATCGTATAGGCCAATATTGTTTAATAATAAAAAATTAGTTTTTTCTTCTATTGTATTTAGATTTGTAGCATATAAAGTTTCCATAATTTTCCAAAATCTATTTGTTTTATGTGAATAATAAAAATTATTTTTTCTTGATACTACACTTGGAATGCTTCCTAATATAAGTATTTTAGTATTTTTATTATAAATTGGTTTTAAAGTGTGTTCTACTTTCATAATATCAGTTCCTTTTTTGTTATAATACTATATATTTATTTTCATTTCAAAATAAAAAATAGATAATTCTATTTAATATTGCTTTTTGCATTTCCAAAACGTCTATTACGTTTATTATAATTTTTTAATGCTTCGTCGAAATCATTTTCGGTAAATGCTGGAAAATAAGTATTAGTAAAATATAATTCGGCATATGCTAATTGATATAGCATAAAGTTACTTATTCTTTGTTCTCCACTTGTACGTATCATTAAATCTATTGGTGGTATATTTTGATATAAGTATTTATTGAATTCTTCTTTGTTTATTTCTTTTATGTTACTTTTTAATATTTTATTTACGGCATCTATAATTTCTTGTTGACCTCCGTAATTTAAACATATATTACATATACCCTTAGTACAATTTTTTGTTATTTCTGTAGTTTCATTTATTACTTTAATAATAGATTTATCTAAATTTTCTTTAGAGCCTGAAAATATTACTTTTATATTCTTTTTTAGAAAGTAATTGCTTTCTTTTTTAAAAGTCTTTTTGAATAATGTCATTAAATGATTTACTTCTTTTTTTTCTCTTTTAAAGTTTTCTGTTGAGAATACAAATAATGATAAATATTTAACTCCTTTAGTTAAAATATAGTCTGATATCTTTTTTAAATTTTTTAATCCTTCATCATGTCCTTTACTTCTATTTAGTCCTCTTTCTTCTGCCCATCTTCCATTTCCATCTACTATTATTGCTACATGATTTGGTATGTTTAATTCATTCATTTTTAATTCCTCCATAAGATTATTATATAATATACGGAATAAATAGCAATTTTTTTAATAATTTTAGTAAAATTGTTTGACAAATTTGATTTAGTACCATATAATTTTAAATGGTACATTTTATTTATCTGTTTTTTATTTGATGTGGGAAGTTAAATGAAATACGGATGGTGAAAGG